>CAYNOF010000865.1:0-8496 GCA_964398335.1 uncultured Rhizobiaceae bacterium | reverse complement strand
GGGGATGCGGACGATCCGCCGCCGATGACGGCGGCACGCAGGTCGATCTCGGCCAGCAGGAAGGCGCGGCGCGCCTCGATGGCGGCGACGTTGGCGGCGATGCGCTCGCGTGTTTCCGTCAGCAGCTCGAAGACATCGACGAGCATGCCGTTGTAGCGGAGCACGGTCTCCTGCGAGATCGTGCGGTGCAGCGGCAGCACGCGGTTCTCGTACTGCGCGGCGATCTCGTGCGACGCGCGCCAGCTCTGGTACGCCATGCGCGCTTCCGACCGTGCCGCCGCCGCGACCGCGGCGAGCTGGTTGACGGCACGCATGTAGGTCTCGCGCTCGCGCCGCAGCTTGACCTGGCCGCCGTCGAAGATCGGGATCTCGATCTCCAGCTCGAAGCCGCCGCGTGTCGTGCGCGCGTCGGGGTCGCGCTCCGTGTTGACGATGCCCGCCAGCTCGAAGAGCGAGACAAGTCGCGTCGCTTCGGCCAGGTCGACACTGCGCGCAAGGATAGCCAGCTCCTGCCGCGCGATGGCGACGTCGACGCGGCTCCTGATGGCCTCGGATTCGATGTTATCGATCGGCGAGATGGTGCGCGGCAATGCCGGCAGCGTCGATGGCAGGCGGATATTCTGCGTGCCTTCCCACAGGCCGAGCAGGCGCAGCAGCATTTCGAGATCCTGGCGGGCACGCAGCCGCGCTTGCGCCAGCTGCGCTGACAGCTCGGCGTAGGCTGCGGCGGCGCGCGCCTGCTCGATCTTCGTCGCGCCGCCGGTTTCGCCCAGCTTGCGCAGCAGGTCGGATGTGGCGTCCGCCGCGAGCCTGGATTGCTCCAGGTAGCCGACGATCTGCGCCGCCGTCACAGCGTTGACCCAGGCGCGCCGGGTCTGCAGGGCCAGGCGGTAAGTCTCCGCGATGGCGACGTGCTGGGCCTGGACGAAGCGCTGCCGCGCGGTCTCCTTGCGAGCAGGCAGGGTCGCCAGCGCCAGGATATTGCCGAGCAGCCGGAACTCCCACTCGACGACACCCGAGCCGCCCAGCCGCGACACGGACAGCCGGGGATTGGGCGGCAAGCCGGCCTCGACGCCGGCGATCTCGCTCAGGCCGAGGTCGTTGTAGGCGGCCTGCAGGGTCCGGTTGTTGAGCAGGGCGATCTGCACCGCGTTGTCCGGCGTCAGCGGACCGAGCAGCAGTGCGTCGACTCGTTCGCGGGCGCGGACGGCATCAGCCTGCGACGTGATCTTCACCGCGTCGCCGCCGATGGTGTCGCGCACGCTGGTCGCCACGAGCGACATGCCGCCATCGGGCGAGAATTCGGCGCATGCCGCCGTCAGCAGCATGAGGCCGAGCATCGCGACGCGGATCATCGGGCTCGTCCCCCACCCGGCGCCACGCGGTCGTTCATCTCGCGCCAAGGCTTCGGCTCGACCGGTTGGTGATCGACGGTGCCGGCCGTCACCGGCGTGTAGGTGCCGGCGGGTACTCCAGCCTGCGCGTTCGACGGATCAGGACCGGAAACGAGGGACGGCAGCGGCGGACCGGCGCAGGCCGAGCCGATCAGCGGCAATGCCCAGCCCATGGCGAGAAACCGCCTCCGCGCCGTGCGGATACGCAATTCGTCTGTCATGTGAGACTCCTGGCGGCACGCGGCCGCGCGTCGGCAAACGCGCGGGCCCAGGGCCGGCGCGCGGACTCAACGGGGGAGGCTCAGGCTTTGGGAGGCGGCGGGTCGACGCCGATCACGCGCGGCATGAGGCGCGCGGCAAGCAGCGACACAAGCGGCTCGCCGACAGGCAGTGCCAAAGCGACCGTGGCGTCAGCAGCTGCGGCGAGCGGGATGCAGGCAGTGTAGCAGCAGACATGCGCCAGCGCGGCCTTGCGATCGCCCGACGGACCGCCAGCATCACCCTGGCCCGCCGAATCATGGCACGGCATGGCACGTGGCTTGTCGGCGCTGGCCGAGCGGTCAAGCGACGCCAACGCCGTGAACAGCGGCACGCTGAGCGCAAAAACGGCGACCACGAGCAGGTCAACCCATGCTCGCCATTTGACAGGCCGCTTCGAGCGCGAACGCATGGCGCACACATATAGACCGCCGGACCGGGATTCCCAAGACCCGATCCGTGGCTTGCGTGATCAGGCTCTCACCATTTCTCGACCCAGGGCCGCAGCACCACCTCGAAGGCCCATGTCGAGCGATGCTGTCGATGCAGCTGCAGGTACGTCTCGGCGATATGATCGGGATCGGCCATGTTGTCGTCGACCGTCGTGCCCGCCCGCCGATGGGCACGGCTGCCGTCTTCCTGGGTCCAGCCGATCGCCGCATCGATCGGGACGTTGGCGACATGGATGCCCTGCGGCATCAGCTCGCGCGCCATGCTCTCGGCAAGGCCGGCCTTGGCGTGGCACGCCATCGCAAACGCGCCGCTCGATGGATAGCCTTTCAGCGCGGCGCTCGCGGTGGTGAAGATGATCGAGCCCCGGGCACCGGTCGGTCCCGGCGGGTTCTCAAGCATGAGCTTCGCGGCGTGGTGACCGACCAGGAACGCGCTGTGCGCCGCGTTGCGCAGCGTCTGGAACGCCATGGCGGGGTCGGCCTCGACGATGGTCTTGCGGAAGATCTCCGGAACCCGCCCGTCGATGTTGTGCACGACAAGCGTCGGTCGTCCGAGATCGCGCACGACGTCGCCGAACAGCTTTTCCATCGCCGCGGGGTCGCCGGCATCGCAAGCGTAGCGTCGCACGCCATGCTGTGCCTCCAGTGCCTGCAGCACGGGCTTGTCCGGATTGCGCGCGGCAACGGCGACGGCCATGCCGTTCCTGGCGAACAGTCTGGCGCAGCTCGAACTGATGCCGGGGCCGCCGCCGACGATGAGCGCGACGTCGCGCTGGGGTGATGCGCTCATGGCTCTCTCCTCAGTCGAATTTCGGTGCGCGCTTCTCCGCGAAGGCCCGCACGGCTTCCTTGAACTCCGGTGACTTCAATTGGGCCGCGAAGAGCGCCGCCTCGGCGCCCATGCGGTCTGCGACCGGCTCGGCGGCGCGTTTCATCAGCGATTTGGTCAGGCGCACGGCGTTCGACGCCTTGGCAGCCAGTGATCGCGCGCGCTTCAGCGTCTCGGCCATCAGCGTTTCGTCGTCGAACACCGCCGCCACCAGGCCTACTGCTTCGGCCTTCGCGGCGTTCACCCTTTCACCCAGCAGGAAGAGCTCGGCGGCGCGTGCGTGGCCGACGCGGCGCGGCAGCAGCATCGAGGAGGCCGCTTCCGGCACCAGCGCCAGGTTGACGAAGGGCACGGAGAACGTCGCCGAGCGCGCCGCATAGACGAGATCGCAATGCAGCAGCATCGTGGTGCCGACACCCACGGCGAGCCCGTTGACCGCGGCCACGACGGGCTTCTCGGCCGTCGACAGTGCCACCAGGAAACGCTGCACCGCCGACGCGCCGCCCGCCGGTGCGCCGCTCGCGAAATCGCCGAGGTCGTTGCCCGCGGTGAACGCGTCGCCTGTGCCGGTCAGCACAATGACACGGATCGCGCCATCCGACGCGGCGGCGGCCAGGGCATCGGCCATGGCGCCGTACATCCCCTGCGTCAGCGCATTCTTCTTGTCCGGCCGGTTCATCGTGATCGTGAGGATGGCGCCGTCGCGGGCGACGACGATGTTGCTGGCGGTCATTGACGTCTCCGACGAGGGCAGGATCAGGCGGCGGCGAGGGCGTTCAGCTTCTGCAGATAGGGACGCACGTCGGGTGCGAAGGCGGGATGGTCGGCCAGCCGGGAGAAATGCGTCGCCGCCGCCGGATAGGTCTGCCGCCAGGTTTCCGACATGATCTGCGCCAGGCCGCGCTTCTGCAGTGCCGCACGGCGCGGACCTTCGTTGGAAAACAGGCACAGCTCGCACACGAAGCAGATGTCGGCGAGCGACAGGGTGTCGCCGACCAGATACGAGCGGGCCGATTTCAGGGCCTGCTCGATACCCGTCAAGTAGATGGCGAAAGCCTCGCTGGCGCGGGCATGCAGCTCGACCGCGAAATCCTCGTCGCGCAGCGCCAGCAGGTAGGGTTGGGTATCCCTGCCGAAGACGAGACTGGCATCGAGGAAGCTGTCGATGCGCGAGGCTTCATAGGGATTGCTGCCGTAGAGCGGCTGCCGCTTCTCGCCCAGCCGCGCCACCGCGCGCATGATGCTGTTGGACTCGAAGATGCCGGTGCTGCCGTCGGGACTGAACGCGGCGGGCACGGTACCGAACGGATGAGCCGACAGGAATGCGTCGGTCTTGATCAAGGTTCCGCCCTTGAAGCCGACGCGACCGGCACGTGCTGCGGCTGCGTAGGTCGCCCTCTCTGCCGCTTGCAGCGGCCTGGCATCGAAGTCCCAGAGCCAGTCCTTCAGGTCCGACGGCTTGCCGCCACGGACGTCGACCGCGACGCCGCACAGGCGCGCGGCAATCGTCGCCTTCCAGATCCGAGGATTGGGCAGGTAGGAAAAGATGCGCAGCTCTGCCATCGCTCACCCCGGTATCCGCAGGACCTTGCTCTCGGCCAGCCGGTCGATGTCGGCGCGGGCATAGCCCAGCTCGGCGAGGATCTCGCCGCCGTGCTCGCCGATCGCCGGCGCGGGCGAGGGGATCCGGGACGGCGTGCCCGCGAATTCCGCGGCCGGCTTGGGCTGCCGCACGCGGCCGATTCCCGGGTGATCGAACTCGGTGATGAGCCCGCGCGCGACGACCTGCTCGTTGTGCATGACCTCGCCCCGGCGCAGGACAGGCGCGCAGGGTACGTCCGCCTCGTCGAGACGGCGCAGCCACTCCGCCGTCGTGCGCCCGGCGAGAACCTCGGCCATCAGGTTGATGCGCTCGGTGGCGTTGATCGCGCGGCCGCCCGGCGTGTCGAACCTTTTGTCCGTCGCGAGCTCCGGCCGCTCGGCAGCGCGGCAGAAACCGTTCCATTCGGAATCCGAGATGGTCCCCACCGTCATGTAGCCGTCGCGGGTCGGAAAGATCAGGTCCGGCCGGGCATTCGGATCGCTGGCCGTCGCTTCCTGTCCGACGACCGTGTACTGCGCCATCGCCTCGGGCCAGAGATAGGAAATCATGACGTCGAGCATGGCCACCTTGATGTGCTGGCCCCGACCGGTCTTCTCCCGCGCATACAGCGCCGCTGTCACCGCCTGCGCCGTCATCACCGAGGTGGTCTTGTCGGCGACGATCGTGCGGATCATCTGCGGCCGGCGTGTCTTGGCCTCGGCCTGCACATCGGCGAAGCCGGAGAGGCCCTGGATGATCGGATCGTAGATGCGCTTCTCGGCGTAGGGCCCGCTGTCGCCGGCGCCGCTGATCGAGACATAGATGAGCCTGGGGTTGAGCGCGCGCATGGCTGCTTCGCCGAGGCCCAGCCGGTCCATGACCTGCGGCCGGAAGTTCTGCACCAGCACGTCGGAGCGCCCGATCAGCTTGCGCAGGATCTCGGCCCCCTCGGGCCGCTTCAGGTCGACCGACAGCGAGCGCTTGCCCCGGTTGGTCGAGATGAACAGGGCGGAGAACTGGCCGGTGCGGTCGACCGACTGCCGGCTGCGGCGCGTGATGTCGCCGCCCGGCGGCTCGACCTTGATGACGTCGGCGCCCTGGTCGGCGAGGAACATGGTGGCGAACGGCCCCGATACGACACTGGTGAGGTCGATGACCCTCACGCCCGACAGCGGACCCGGCATGTGGCGCTCCCGTTCTGTTTTCAAACCTATATAGAGGCGGTCGAGCCCCGACAACATTCAACGGCGTGGTTCACCGTTGGAGAAATCATGATGCCGATGATCAAACTAATGCCTACACTGGCGTCGAATCTGGAGAGCGCATGCGCTGGAGCAAGCTCGAGCACGAGGCGTGCTCGGTAGCCCGCACCATATCGGTGATCGGCGACCGCTGGACCCTGCTGATCCTGCGGGACTGCTTCCTGCGCGTGCGGCGCTTCGAGGACTTCCAGGCCCGCCTGGGCGTGACCCGGCCGATTCTCGCCAGTCGCCTGCGCAAGCTGGTCAAGCAGTTCGTGCTGGCCAGGGTGCCTTATCAGCAGCGGCCGTTGCGCTACGAGTACCGCCTCACCGAAAAAGGCCTCGATCTCTTTCCCATCGTCATGTCGATCGTCCATTGGGGCGACGTCCACATGGCCGGCAAGAAGGGCCGTCCCCTGCTGCACGAGCACATGACCTGCGGCAAGACCTTCGACCCGGTCGTCGTCTGCTCGGAGTGCGGCGAGCCGCTGAACCCCAGGCAGGTTCATGTCCATCGCGGGCCGGGCGCGGCCAGCGCCAGGCACATGCCGCCCGGCGTCGAGCCCAAGGCCAGGAAGCGGCTCCGCGCCGCCCGGCGGTCCGCTTCACGCCCATAGGAATCCGCTTGCTACAAGCCGCGAACGAGTTGACACTGTCAGTGTTGTTTTGACACGGACAAGCACCAAACGGGGAAACGCGATGACGGGCAGCGCGGCCGTGGCCCTTCTCGTCGGCGCCGGCGATGCGATCGGCGCCGCCGTCGCCCGGCGCTTTGCGGCCGGCGGGCTGCACGTCTGCGTGGCGCGCCGCGACGCCGGCAAGGCGCGCGCCCTGGTCGATGAAGTGACCGCCGCCGGCGGCAGGCTGCAGGCGTTCAGCGTCGATGCCCGACAGGAAGCGGCCGTCCAGGAGCTCTTCGCCAAGGTCGAGCGCGATGTGGGGCCGGTCGAGGTCTGTCTTTACAACGCCGGCTCGAACGTCAACACGCCGCTTCTCGAGACCAGCGAGACACTGTTCCGCAAGTCCTGGGAGCTTGCCTGCCTCGGTGGCTTCCTGACCGGCCGCGAAGCGGCGCGCCATATGGTACCGCGCGGCCGCGGCACCATCTTGTTCACCGGCGCCACCGCCAGCATGCGCGGCGGTTCGGGCTTCGCGGCCTTTGCCTCGGCGAAGTTCGGCCTGCGTGCGGTCGCCCAATCCATGGCCCGCGAACTCGGGCCGAAGAACATCCATGTCGCTCATCTCGTGATCGACGGGGGTGTCGACAGCGCGGCGATCCGCGCGCGCATGCGCGCCCGCCTGGGTGATCGCGTCGACTCGCTTCCGCCGAACAGCCTGATCCAGACCACGGCGATCGCCGAAGCCTATTGGGCTCTCCACGCCCAGCCCGCTCACGGCTGGACGCACGAGCTCGATCTGCGCACCTCGCTCGAGAGCTGGTGACATGACCACGGCGCCGCCGCGTCTGCATCTGTGGGGCGTGAGCACCAGCCGCACGCTTCGTGCGCTGTGGGCCCTGCACGAGCTCTCGCTCGACTACGAGGTGCACCCGATCCGGCCGCGCACGGGCGAAACCAAGACCGACGCATTCACGCGCCTCAACCCGCGCCAGAAGATCCCGGTCCTGCAGGATGGCGATTTCACCATCGCCGAGAGCCCGGCCATCATCGCCTATCTCTCCGATACCTACGGCACGGACAGCAACCGGCTGGCCCCTCTCGACCCCCGGCTGCGCGCCACCTGGCTCGAATGGTGTTTCCATATCGCCATGGAGCTCGACGCCACGAGCCTCTACGTCATGCGCCGGCACCGGGATCTGAAGCACATCTATGGCGACGCGCCGGTCGCCGTCGAGAGCGCCAGCCAGTACTTCGAGACCCAGTTGCGCCATGTCGTGCGCGCGCTGGATGACGGACGCCACTACCTCGTCGGTGACCGCTTCACCAGTGCCGACATGCTGCTGACCACCTGCCTCGTCTGGGCGGTTGCCTACGGCGTGCCGGTGGCTCCCATCTGTCGCGACTACACCGCGCGCATCACCGCCCGATCCGCCTACCAGGAGGCACTGCGCGCCAACCTGCCGCCGCCCGTGGCCGGCGTGCAGCCCGCATAGGCCATGGACTGCGGCGACAGGGACGACGCGGCGATCCCTGCCTGAACTTGCCGCCTGACGATCAGGTGTTGGCCGAGCAGTCCGGCGCCCCTGAACGCGGCCATGCGTCGCTGGCTCGCTGGCTCGCTTGCCGCAATCATCGCGGATCGCTGTCGTACCGGGTTCGAAGCGTTCTTCGACGCCCTGACCCGCGGCTTCGACGACGCCGACCGGGCCGAGGCGCGCCGCCGCACGCCCTCAGCGCGCGTAGCTCTCGGAAAATCAAACCGCCAGACGTTCCAGCTCGCGGCCATCGTGATCGAGCAGCAATGCGAGCAGCGGACCACCGAAGCCGCAGCCGCCATCGACGGTCACGCCAACCGCGCCGCTGACGATGCCGGGATGCGCGCGATCGAAGCCGCGCACGGCGCGCGCGACGCCGGCGAAGGGCGCTGCGATGCGCTCGAACGGCTGCGCCGCGCCCCACCAGAACGAGTCGCCCTGTCGCTCGAGCGGCCTGGTCGGGTCGACGCCGTGGTTCACGAAGAGCAGGCGGCCGTCCTCGGAGAGCGCTGCCCGCTTCACCGCGGTGTAGAGCGGCTCGTGGCCGGGATGGGCGCGCACCGCCTGGCGCAGGGTGGTGATCCA
>CAYNOF010000864.1:0-5120 GCA_964398335.1 uncultured Rhizobiaceae bacterium | reverse complement strand
GTCGCTGCGTGCCGATGTCAGCGGCTCGGTGCGCCAGTCCAAGCTCAGCCCTCGAGGTCCGCGGTGGTGCGCGCGCCGTCGGCGAGCGTGACGTCGGCGCCGCGCAAATACAGCGGACGCGGCAGGCCCTCGCGGGCCCAGTGGCCGACGCCGGCGGCCAGCGCGTGCGTGGCGAGAACCGCCGGGTCGATCGACGATGGCGACACGCCAGGCTCGGCGCGCACGCCAAGATCACGCAGCTCGCCGGCCCGCTGCCGCGCGCCCTCGCCGATGAGAATCGCGCGTCGATCGTCCAGACGCGCCGCCAGCGTTTGCGCCGTCGCGGCGAACGGCGCCGTATCAGGCAACGCCATGAAGTAGTCGCCGCGCCCGGACTCGATGGCGACCACGATCACGCCGTCGGCATGGGCGTGATCGGCGGCCGTGACGCCCAGCATCAGCGCATCGGTCGTCGCGATGCCGGCGATCGGAATGCGCAGCGCCATCGCCAGCCCGCGCGCCATGGCGATGCCGATGCGCACGCCGGTGAAGCTGCCGGGGCCGATCGTCACGGCAAGCAGATCGAGGTCCGACGGGCGCCAGGCCGCGTCACGCAAGGCGTTCTCGATCATCGGCGTCAGCATCGCCGCGTGGCCGCGTGTCATCGCCCGCGCGTCGGATGCCACGACTTCGATCGCCTCGCGTTGCTCGGCCAACGCCACCGCGCAACGCGCAAAGCAGGTGTCGATCGCCAGAGCGCGCCACGCCACGCCGCAACGCGGCTGGCGCGGGACCGCAACGCGCGGCATCTTGGCGTCCATGGACATCGTTGAAATCGCCGCTCCTGCTTTCGACGTCGACATCGCGCTCGCCTACGCGACATCGGCCAACATAACCGGAAGGCCGGTCTACCGGAACGCCCGCTGCTTTCTCAACGGCGAAGCCGCGCGATTGCTGTCGCGTGCCATCGCGCTTGCCGCGCCGCTCGGCCTGCGCCTTCGCGTCTTCGACGCGCTGAGGCCCGTCGAGGCGCAATGGACGCTGTGGAACGCCGATCCCAATCCCGAATTTCTCGCCGATCCACGCAAGGGCTCGCCGCATTCGCGCGGCGCGGCGGTCGATCTCACGCTGATCGACGGCGAGGGCCGCGAGCTCGACATGGGCACGGGCTTCGACGCCTTCACGCCGCTGTCACACCATGGCCGCATCGACGTGCCGGTCGCGGCGCAGCGCAATCGCTTCCTGCTGATGGGGCTGATGACCGCGGCGGGTTGGGACTTCTACCGCAACGAATGGTGGCATTACCAACTGTTTGATGCCAGACGATTCCCGCTGATCGCCGATGCGGACCTGCCGGCGCCGATGATGCGCTGAGCGCCCGTGTTTCAGCTTGGTGACGGATTTCAGCTTGGTGACAGCCGCGCGGTGTCGAAATCAGACAGCTGATTCTCGCGGATGATGTTGCGCACGTAGTTGATGTACTGCGCGCCGAGCTGCGAGTAGCGCAGCAGCTGGCCGATCAGCCTGTAGCCGTCAGGCTGCGCGCCCTGGGCGCGCTGCTGGGCGCGCTCGAGGCGGAACGCGGCATAGGCGAAATGGGTGTTGAGGTTGAGGAAATAGGCCTCGACCGATTCGGAGACGTTGGCGAAGGGCTGCGGCATCGCCGGCCCGGCCTTCCATGGGACGTCCACCGAATGGCGGCCGCTGACCTGGATCTGGCCGAACAGCGAATTGCCGACCCGCGCGGCGTAGGACGTGCCCCAGCCGCTTTCGACGCCGGCCTGGGCGATCGCCATCGATGGCGGCACGATGTCGACCCGCTGCAGCATGTCGGCGATGTTGCTGGGGTCCGCGCCGTAGCGCTCGGCGAGATCGGCGAGCCACAGCCGCTCGGCGATGCTGAGCTCCTGGCCGCTCGCGGCGACGTCGCGCAGGCGAATGAGCTCGATGCGCTCGGCGAGGATGCGCTCGTTGACCTCGAGCACGATCGGCAGCAGCGCCTTGATGAACAGCCACTTGCGTTCGTTGCCGTCCTTCATCGCGGCGAGGTCGCCGGGCACGCGATCGATCTGCAGCGCCGGAATCGGCTGGCCGCGACGCGCGGTGTCGAGCGAGTAGTCGTGCGCCTCGAAGACCTGCGCCAGCTGCTCGGTGTTGGAGACGCGCATGGCGACGACGCGGTTGCGGCGCTGGCCGGTGTAGGCGTGCGAGAGCCAGCCGTGCATCGGCCGCGCCTCGACCGCCGGCGCATGCGGTGTCGCGACGATGCGCTCCAGCGCGGCGTTCACCGCCAGCGCAGCGCTGCGCGCCATGTCGTCGTAGTCCTCGAGCACCGTGGCCAGCGCTTCGAGAACGCCCGGCGGCGGCGCGAGATCGAGCTGGGACACCAACGGCGCGGGAATCGGCTCGGGAACATAGCTCGCGAGCTGGATGCGCGCGGCGATCGGATCGGATGGCTTCGGCTCGTGCGAGGCATCGCCGACGGCCTTGCTCGGCGACAGCGCGAAAGCGGCCACGGCGCAGGCGCCCAGCGCCCCGATGAACGAATATTGGCGCCCGACATCGGAGGCGCGATGAAGCATGAGCATGGCTGACCGCCTGGCTTTGCCTTGACTGCGACGAACGAACGAACCCTCCGGCTTCTGGCATGCCAGAAGCCGCCCAACGCTCCGTTGTCCGTTACGCTTGGACTACGAGACCGAGCGGACCTCGACCACCTCGGGCACGTAGTGCCTGAGGAGGTTTTCGATCCCCATTTTCAGGGTCGCGGTCGAACTCGGGCAGCCCGAACACGAACCCTGCATGTGGAGGTAGACGACGCCGTCGTCGAAACGGTCGAACACGATGTCGCCGCCGTCCTGCGCCACGGCCGGACGGATGCGCGTGTCCAACAGTTCCTTGATCTGCGCCACCACCTCGTCGTCATCCGCCGCGCCAGCCTCTCCCGCAGGCGCGCCGGTCTCCTCGGCGAGAACGGGCTCGCCGGAGGTGTAGTGCTCCATGATGCCGCCCAGGATGGCCGGCTTCATGATCTGCCAGTCGACATCGTCAGCGCGCGTCACGGTGACGAAGTCGGAGCCGAGAAACACGCGACGCACACCGTCCACATCGAACAGGCGTCGCGCCAGCGGCGAGCGCCTTGCGGCCTCGGCGTCGGCGAAATCGGCGGTGCCGTTCGGCAGGACCACCCGACCCGGAAGAAACTTCAGGGTCGATGGATTGGGGGTCTGCTCGGTCTGGATGAACATCGCCGGTCTGTGTCTTTCGTGATCCGCGGCCGGCCCCTCTCGGCCGGTCGCGACACAGGCGAGTTAGTCAGCGCTCAGATTGGCTTCAAGTTCAAATTTATGATCAAGCGATCATGTTATATGGAAAATCGCGCATTTCCCTTGTTTTATCAACAGCCATTCGGCTTCCGTTTTTTATTGTGCTTTTTCTGTGTTCAGAAGAGTCAAGAATAAAAACTGTGGATAAATCCAGTCACTTACCGCATTGCACACAAGGATTCCGCAGAAAGAGTCAGGAAATCGCGTCGATCTGTGCGTCGCTCAGGCCTCCCGGCACGATGGTGAGCGCGCAGCGCAGGCCGCCGGCGTACTTGGATGCGATCGACGACACCAGGGGGCCCGGTCCTTCCGTGCCGGTCCCCGCGGCGAGCACGAGAACGGAGATGGTGGCGTCCTCGGCCAGCAGCTTCAGCAACTGCTCGCGCCGTCCGCCTTCGCGCAGATGCAGGATCGGCGGTCGGCCGAGCTGGCCGGCAACCTCGTCGCCGACCTGCGCCAGCCTGGCCTCGGCCTGCTGGCGGGTCTCCTCGCGCAAGAGGTCGCCGATCGCCGCCCAGCTCTGCGGCTCGGGCGACTCCATGACGTTGAGCAGGGCGACCCGGCCGCCCACCCGCTTGGCGCGGCGGCAGGCGTAGCGGATCGCCACGTGCAGCTCCGGCGTGTCGTCGACGACGACGAGAAAGACGCGTTCGTAGACGGTCTCGGCGGCGCTGGTGTCGGACATCGTTCGCTTCCTCCCCGCACGAAGCGGCGGCACGGGCTAGAACCGGCGTGCCACGGCCCCTGTCACCCATCCTACGGCCAATGCCATGGCGATGGCGAAGCCGCCATACATCGGCGCCTCGTCGCGGGCCCAGTCCGAGATGTCGGCGCTGAAGCCGGCCTTGCTGACGATCAGCGGCTTGGACACCGCCGTCACGGGCTGGCCGTCGCGCAAGACATAGGCGGTGATCTCGTAGTCGCCCACCGGCAGGCGCGAGGGGAACTGCAGCTCGGCGCGGAACAGCCGGCCGGACAGCACCGTGATCGGCGCGATGCTCTCGGGATAGAGGCCCTCACGCCTTTTGGCCTCGATCAGGCCCCGCTCGAAGGCGCGCAATTCGGCGGCCGAGCGCCGCTGGGCGCCCTGGCCGCGGATCGTCGCCATCCGTTCGTCCAGCGTGATCGACACGCCGGGCACGCCGTCGGGCGGCAGGATCTGCGCCAGCGGGCGGTTGGCGGCGACGGCGTAGTAGGTCGGCACGTCGTCGAAGGTCTGGCGCGCGCCGGTGACCCACAGGCCCAGCACGCGCTCCTTGCGCAGCACCGTCTGGCGCGAGGGCGCGCCGCTCACCGTGACGATCACGTCGCCCGGGGCGTCGAGCGCGCCGTAGACCAGGATGTCGGTGCCGGCGAAGGCGGAGGTGATGGCGACGCGCGGCCGCGACAGGTCGAACAGCAGGGTCTGGGCGCCGGCGGGCAGCCAGGCCGTCATCAGCGCGGTCGCGACGAGCAGGGGAGCGGCGAGGCGGATCATGGGCCGCGCACCACCGTGCCCAGGCTGTAGATGGCGCTGGGCCGGGCGAAGAGCTCGAACAGCAGCTCGGTGGCCATGGCGATGATCAGCAGCGCCAGCAGGCCGCGCAGCTGGAAGCTGGGCAGCCTGGTCGCCACCCGACTGCCGATCGGCGCGCCGATCGCGCCGCCGATGATCAGCAGCAGGGCCAGCACGACGTCGACGGTGTGGTTCTGCGTCGCCTGCAGGAAGGTGACGTTGACGGCGACGAAGACGATCTGGAACAGCGACGTGCCGATCACCATCAGGGTCGGCATGCCGAGGATATAGATCATCGCCGGCACCAGCACGAAGCCGCC
>CAYNOF010000863.1:0-4293 GCA_964398335.1 uncultured Rhizobiaceae bacterium | reverse complement strand
AACAGGGCCGGATCCTTGGCGCGCACCTCGATCAAGGCCTCGTCGGCGGCCTTCACCATCACATAGCCTCCCTCGTCGAGTGCCAGGCCGTCGCCGTCGCGCAGCACGGTCGGCTCCGGCAGGTCGAGCAGGAAATCGGTGCCGCCGTCGCCCAGCAGCCGCAGGCGCCGGCGGTAGCGGTCGTCGTAGATCAGCGTGATGCGGTCGGTGCACGCGGCCTGCGGCCAGGCGCCGTGCGGAACCACCTTCGCGGCGCGACGCATGGCTATGCCTTCCACGCCGGCACCTTGCGCACGACGTCCCACATCATGCGATCGAGCGCCTCCGCGAAGTCGCCGGCGCCCTTGCCGCGTCCGTTGGCCAGCGCCGCCCAGCACAGGCCGCGCGCGGTGCGCACCATCAGCGTCGTGCTGCCCGGCAGGCTGCCGGTGTGCCACCAATTGTTGGCCCGGTTCACAGCCCATCCCATCGCGTAGTCGGGCTTGACCATCGAGGGCGTGGTCATCAGGCGCAGCATGTCGGGCCGCAGGATGTCGGGCACCGTGGCAAAGCCGTCGACATGCGTGAGGAAGCGCACCAGGTCGCTCGCCGTGGCGATCCAGCCGCCATGCGAGTCCATGCGCGCGACGTCCATTTCGTAGGGGCTTTCGCGATCGTCGTAGTAGACGACCTCGCCCGGCGCGCGGTCGGCGGGCTTGTTGCCGGCGATGCGCATCTCCGTGATGCCGCAACGCTTCAGCACCTGGTTGCTCACGAAGCCCTGATAGCTCTCGCCCGAGATCTTCTCGATCACCCGGCCGAGCACGCAGTAGCCGAAATTCGAGTAGGCGTAGAGGTTGCCCGGCGGGTTCTTCGGCGGCTGGTTGGCGAGCACCCAGGTGATCAGCTGCTTCTGGTTCTTGCCTGCCTGGCCGAACATCGGATCGGTCTTGTCGTTGGGCCAGCCGCCGGCGGTGTGGGTCAGCAGGTGCTCGACCGTGATCTGGTTGACGAAGCGCGGAAAGGTCTCGCCGTAGTCGACGCCCAGCACCGCGCCGCGGCCGAACACGCGCTCGGTCAGATACAGCTTGCCGCGCTCGACCAGGGTGAAGATCGCCACCGCGGTGATCGGCTTGGTGAGGCTGGCGATGCGGAACAGGCTCTTGGGCGTCACCTTCTCGCCGGCGTTCCTGTCGGCCTCGCCGTAGCCCTGGGCAAAGACCTCCTTGCCGGCGGCCGCGATGGCGAGCGACAGGCCGGGAACCGCGAAGTCGCGCATGACCTTCTCGACCACGCCGTCGATCGCCGCGCGCTCGGCCTCGCTCGGCTCGGCGGCGGTCGCCTGGGCCGATGCCGAGCGTGCGCTCATCATCGCGGCTGCGCCACCGGCCAGGATCATGCGGCGATTGATCGTCATCATCGGCCCCTGCATCGCACTCATGCCCGCCACGCCGGCACCTTGCGCACCATATCCCACATCATGCGATCGATCGCCTCGGTGTAGCTGCCGGCGCCGCGCTCGCGGCCGTTGGTGAGCACCGCCCAGCACAGGCCGTGCGTGGTGCGCACCATCAAGGTCGTGGTGCCGGCAAGACTGCCGGTGTGCCAGTGCGTGCCCTTGGTGTTCACCCGCCAGCCACGCGCGTATGTCGGCTGCAGGGGCGACGGCGTGAGCATCGCCTTCTGCGTCTCCGGCCGCAGCAGGCCGGGCAGCGCGACCAGGAAGCGCACGAGGCTCGAGGCGCTGGCGATCCAGCCGCCATGCGAATCCATGCGTGCAACGTCAATGTTGTAGGCGAAGCCAAAGCCGTAGTTGCTGCTGCCGTAATAAGTCACCTCGCCCGCGGCGCGCTGCTCGCGCCCGTTGCCGGCAATGCGCATGTCGCTTGCGCCACACGGCACCAGGATCCGGTTTCGCACATAGTCCTGGTAACGCTCGCCGGTAACCTTCTCGATGACGCGGCCCAGCACGCAGTAGCCGAAGTTCGAATAGGCGTAGTGCGTGCCCGGCGGATGCTCCACCTTCTGGTTCGCCAGAACCCAGGTGATCAACTGGCGATGATCCTGGCCTCCCTGGCTGAACATCGGATCGAGGATGTCGTTGGGCCAGCCGCCCGAGGTGTGCGTCAGCAGGTGATCGATCGTGATCTGGTCGATGCCCGGCTGGTACGGCGGCGCGCCGTAATCCGCGCCGAGCACGGCGCCCGGCCCGAACACCTTGTCCGTCAAGCTGAGCCTGCCGGCCTCGATCAGGCTGAAGATCGCCACCGAAGTGATCGGCTTGCTGACGCTGGCGATGCGGAAGAGATGCTGCGGCGTGACCTTCTCGCCGCGTTCGCGATCGGCGAGGCCGAAGCCCTGCGCATAGGCAAGCTTGCCATCCGCGGCGATCGCCACCGACAGGCCCGGAATCCTGAACTCGGCGAGCACCGCCTCGGCGACGGCGTCCATCGCCGCGCGTTCGCCGGCGGTGGGGCCGACGGCGGCCGCCTGCGCGCCCGCCGGACCAGCGAACATCGTCGCGCCGAGGCCGCCCAGCACTATGCGGCGGCTGAGCGGCATCAGAACAGGAAGTAGCGCTGCGCCATCGCCAGCACCGTGGCCGGCTCGCAGGTCAGCAGCTCACCGTTCGCGCGCACCTCGTAGGTCTCGGGATCGACCTCGATCTTGGGCGTCGCCGAATTGTGGATCATGGAGCGTTTGCCGATGCCGCCGCGCGTGTTCTCGACCGCGATCATCGGTCGTGTCAGGCCCCATTGCTTGCCCACGTCGGCGGCAATGCCGGCGGCGCTGGTGAAGATCACCGAGCTGGCGATCAGGTTGCGGCCGAAGCCGGCGAACATCGGGCGATAGTGCACGGGCTGCGGCGTCGGGATCGAGGCGTTGGGATCGCCCATCGGCGCCATGGCGATCGAGCCGCTCTTGAGCACGAAGTCCGGCTTCACGCCGAAGAAGGCCGGCGACCACAGCACGAGATCGGCGAGCTTGCCGATCTCGACCGAGCCGACATGCTTGCTGATGCCGTGCGCGATGGCGACGTTGATCGTGTACTTCGCGACATAGCGCTTGGCGCGCGCGTTGTCGTTGTCGCCGGTCTCCTCCTTCAGCCGGCCGCGCTGCTTGCGCATCTTGTCGGCGGTCTGCCAGGTGCGGATCACCACCTCGCCGACGCGGCCCATCGCCTGGCTGTCCGACGACATCATGCTGAAGGCGCCCATGTCGTGCAGGATGTCCTCGGCGGCGATGGTCTCGCGCCGGATGCGGCTGTCGGCGAAGGCGACGTCCTCGGGGATGCGCGAGTCGAGATGGTGGCAGACCATCAGCATGTCGAGATGCTCGTCCACGGTGTTGACCGTGTAGGGCATGGTGGGATTGGTCGACGACGGCAGCACGTTGGCCTCGCCGCAGAGACGGATGATGTCGGGCGCGTGGCCGCCGCCGGCGCCCTCGGTGTGGAAGGTGGCGATGGTGCGGCCCTTGAACGCCGCGCGCGTGGTTTCGACGAAGCCGGATTCGTTGAGCGTATCGGTATGGATCGCGACCTGCACGTCGTAGCGGTCGGCGACGGCGAGGCAATTGTCGATCGCCGCCGGCGTCGTGCCCCAGTCCTCGTGCAGCTTCAGGCCGCAGGCGCCGCCCTTGATCTGCTCCTCGAGGCCGGCCGGCAGGCTGGCGTTGCCCTTGCCGAAGAAGCCGAGGTTCATCGAGAAGCCTTCGGCCGCCTGCATCATGCGCCCGAGATGCCACGGGCCCGGCGTCACCGTGGTGGCGAGCGTGCCGTGTGCCGGGCCGGTGCCGCCGCCCAGCATGGTCGTGACGCCGCTCGCCAGCGCCTCCTCGATCTGCTGCGGGGCGATGAAGTGGATGTGGCAGTCGATGCCGCCGGCGGTGAGGATGCGGCCCTCGCCGGCGATCGCCTCGGTGCCGGGGCCGATGATGATGTCGACGCCGGGCTGGATATCGGGGTTGCCCGCCTTGCCGATGGCGACGATGCGACCGTCCCTGATGCCGATATCGGCCTTCACGATGCCCCAGTGGTCGAGGATCAGCGCGTTGGTGATCACCGTGTCGACGGCGCCCTGGGCGCGCGTGCGCTGGCTCTGGCCCATGCCGTCGCGGATCACCTTGCCGCCGCCGAACTTCACCTCCTCGCCGCGGACGGTGTGGTCCTTCTCGACCTCGATGATCAGGTCGGTGTCGGCCAGCCGCACCTTGTCGCCCACCGTCGGGCCGAACATCTGCGCGTAGCCCTGGCGCGAGATGCGCGCCGGCGAGTTGCCGCCGCTGGGGCTCGACGCCGATGCCGGCGCCAGC
>CAYNOF010000862.1:0-2875 GCA_964398335.1 uncultured Rhizobiaceae bacterium | reverse complement strand
GCTCAAGGAGAAGGGCGCCGACTTCCCCGACTACTTCGTCCGTACGCTCCTCACCATCATCCACGCCATCCTCCCGCCGACCGCGCCGACTCCGGCTTTCGCGTCGGGCGAGAAGATGGACGATCCGGTGACGATGTACCTCAACGACGTCTTCACCGTGCCGACCTCGATGGCCGGCCTGCCGGGCATCTCGGTGCCGGTGGGCCTCGACAAGGACGGCCTGCCGCTGGGCCTGCAGCTCATCGGCCGCGCCTTCGACGAGGAGACGGTGTTCCGCACCGCCAGCGCGCTGGAGCAGGCGGCGAAGTTCACCGGCCGGCCGGCGGGATTCTGATCCGCCGCCGATCCGGTCTTGTGTCCCGGGACTGCGTCGCCGGTCCGAGGTACACTTGGCGGTCGCGGATGCAGGAGAATCGTCATGATGGCGCGCATGGCCCTTGCTGCTGGCCTCATGGCCTCGTCGGCATTGCTCGCGCAGGCGCAGCAGGCCGGCTGCAAGGTGACGCTCAGCCAGTACAACCGGATTCAACAGGGCATGTCATACGAGCAGGCCGTCGCCACGCTGGGCTGCGAGGGCAAGAATCCCGTCTTCAGCCAGCTCGCGCCGCATACCTATGCGAAGTACAGCTGGGACGGCAGCTCTCCCGGCTCGAACGTGACGCTGATGTTCCAGAGCGGAAAGCTTACTGAGAAGTGGCAGTCCGGCCTGCGGTAGGCGCGCGGCCGACGGGATTTTGATCCGGTAACACACTGTTACAATCGGTGTAGCCGAGGCCCTTGCATTCAAGCGTCGTTAAGATATATCTTAGACATAACTAGAAAGGACTAAGTTATGTTCAGACACTCTCATCACATGGCCGACCCTCGCTGGCATCGGCATCACTTCGGCGGTCGTTTCGGGCGTCACGGTTTCGGCCATGGCGGCTGGGGCGGTCCCGATGGCGAGCGGGGCGAGCGCGGCGGGCGACGGCAGCGGGTCTTCGACTCGGGCGAGCTGCGGCTCGTGCTGCTCAAGCTGATCGCCGACCAGCCCCGGCACGGCTACGACCTGATCCGCGCCATCGAGGCGCTGACCGGCGGCACCTATGTGCCCAGCCCCGGCGTGGTCTACCCGACGCTGACCCTGCTGCAGGACATGGGCCAGATCGCCGAGACCGAGACCGGCGGCGCGCGCAAGCCGTTCGCCATCACCGCCGAGGGCACCGAGGAGCTGACGCGGCGCAAGGCCGAGGTCGAGGCCTTGCTGGCCCGCCTGCAGCAGCTCGCCAGCGAGCGCCAGCGCACCGACGGCGGACCGATCCGTCGCGCCATGGAGAACCTGCGCTCGGCGCTGCGCTACAAGCTCGGCCGCGACGAGATCGACAGCGAGACGCTGCACAAGGCGGCGGCGATCCTCGACGAGGCGGCGCAGAAGATCGAGCGGCTCTGATGACCGGCACCAGCACGGTGCGGGTGCCGACAAGGAACGGCAGCCGCTACCTCCAGCAGCTCTGCAAGCACTGGAGCCACAATCTCGCGGTCACCTTCGATCCGACGCACGCGACGGTGACCTTCCCGCGCAACGCGCGCGGCGCCGACTGGCCGGGCGATGCGACGCTGACGATGCACGCCGATGCCGAGGGGCTCGACTGCCGCATCGAGGCGAGCGCGGCCGGCCAGCTCGCGGCGCTGAAGGACGCGCTCGCGCGCCACGTCGACCGCTTCGCCTTCCGCGAAGCGCCGCTCGCCTTCAACTGGCAGGACCAGGCGTGATCGCAGGGACGGGGACCCGCGTGATCGGCCCCGTTCTCGACGCCGATGACGACGGCTCCGGCCCGCAACGTATGGTCTTGAGTCGCGGCGACGATACCCTTTAATTTCCGGCATAACTCGCTGGAAATTCCTGATGAATCGCCGAATTCTGGTCCTTGGCTGCGCCATCTTCTGTGCCGCGTTGTTGTGTTCCCAGATCTCGTTCAAGTTGCGGGAACTGGCGGTCGATGAAGTGGTGCGCCGCGAGCTGGCGATCTGGGATGGCCGGGCGGCGCTGCCGGAATTCCAGAACCGGATCCTCTATCCCCTGCTGCTGAAGCTCGCGCAGTGGATCGCGCCCGAGCTGCCCGGCAAGTCGATCTGGCATGCCATGCGCTTCGCCTCGGCCCTGGTGTGCTTCGGCGGCATCACCTGGGCCATCCGGCGGCTGACCGGCAGCGCGCTGCGCGCGCTGCTCGCCGTCGGCTTCGTCGCCTACTGCTATCTGTGGACGCCGATGTCGCATCAATGGGAGCATCCCAGCGACTTCCTCGACATCTTCCTCATCGCCGTCGCGGTCGTGCTGTCGCTCGAAGGGCGCTGGCGGCTGTTGCTCCTGGTTTGCCTGCTCGGCACGACCAATCGCGAATCCGCGGCCTTCGGCGGGCTGGTCTGGCTGGGCGTCGCGGCCTATCGCGCGAAGCTCTCCTGGCGCGCCTGGCCGCAATACCTGATCGGCGGCGCGATCGTCGCGGCCGCCGCGGCGACGGTGGTGGTCCTGCACCACGTGCTCGGCCAGGCACCGCCGCAGCCGCAGCAACTCGGCATCCTCAACGTGCTGGCGGGATGGCGCGGGCTGCTGCTGCCGTTCGGCCCGATCACCATGCTGGTCGCGGTCGCGCTGCCTTTCGTGGCCGTCCTGCCGCGCCTGGCGCGGTGCTGGAGCGCCGAGCAGAGGGGATTGTTCGCCGCCGCGGCGGCGTCCGGCGCGGTAACCATCATCTTCGGCATCGTCACCGAGCTGCGCGTGCTGCTGCCGTCCCTGACGCTGCTGTGCCTCATCATCGCGCTGCACCGGCCGACCGACAGCGATCGCGATTGGCTGCTGGCGGTGAGCGATCTCGGTCCGCCGGATCGTCAGCCA
>CAYNOF010000861.1:0-7424 GCA_964398335.1 uncultured Rhizobiaceae bacterium | reverse complement strand
AGCGACGGGTCGAGGAGGAGCTGCGCGCGGCCCGCGCGGCATTGGAGGCGGCGCACCGCAAGCCGTCGGGCCTCGCAGCCCCCCATCCGCCGATGACCCCGATAGAGCGCGAGCCGGATCCGGTCGAGGCCGCAGCGCCGTCTGATCAACCGTGCGAGTCGGCCCCGCCCGAGCAAGCGAAATCGCGGTCCGGGCCCGTGGTGGAGCCCGGCATGCCGGTGACCGAGCCGGAGGCGGCCTTGCCGCAGGGCACGTGGATCAAGCGCAGGCCGGGCGAGCACATCCAGATCGGCCCGACATCGGCCGAGGCGCTGAAGGCGATGAAGCCCGGCGGATTTCCCGGGCGATGACCTGGTCAACCGGTCATATGCGATCCCCCGGCCTGCGCGGGAAGAAGGACGCTTACGCCCGCACGACCTTGGCGGCGTAGCAGCCGGGCGCGGCGAAGTGGACGTGCAGGTAGGCCGCGCGGTCGTCAGCCAGCAGGCGCTCGATCACCGCTTCGACCTCGGTGCCCTTCACCAGCTCGAAGCTCACCATCATGCCGTCGGCATCGAAGGCGCGCACCGCCAGCAGGCGCTTGCGCAGCTGCTCGGGCACGGTGTCGACCTGGTCGAACGTGGTTTCGCCGGCGCGCACGAAGATCGCGAAGCGCATGCGATAGGGCGAGGCGACGGCGTGATGTTCGTAGTTCACGAGGATCACCTCCTCGCCCGGCGTCGCGTCGGTCAGGCTGACGCGGCACGGGCTGCCGTTGTCGGCCACCCGGCGCACGGCGCCGTGCGCGGCGAGCTGCGCGTCGGACATCGTGAACAGGTGGGTGAAGGTCTCGGCCGGCAGGCCCTGGATGCGGAAGCTCATGGCGCCCTCTCACGTTTGACGGGCCGAACATGGGGTGCCTTCACCCGCCGCGATATCCGGGTCGCCGCAGCGAATTGAGAAAGGCATGATGCGGCGAAAAGGAGATTCGATGACCCGCCTGACCCGTTCCGATTTGCGCGGCAAGGTGCAGACCGTGCTGGGACCGATCGAGCCCGAGACGCTCGGCCGCACCCTGATGCACGAGCACGTGCTGTGCGACATCCGCCCGCCCTCGACGCGCAGCGACAACGATCTCGGGCCGGAGATCACGCTGGAGAACGTCTGGCAGATCAACTACGGCCACGGCATCGCCCGCGCCGGCCGCAAGTACATGCTCGATCTCGAGGATGTCGCGGTGCGCGAGGTCGAGATGATGAAGCGCGAAGGCGGCGATGCCATCGTCGAGCTGACCTGCGGCGGGCTGAGCCCCGATCCGAACGGTCTGGCGCGCATCGCCGCGGGCACCGGCGTCACCATCGTGATGGGCTGCGGCTATTACGTGAACGACTACCAGGACCCACGCAATCACGGCCGCGCGGTGGACGATTTCGCGCGCGAGATCATCGACCAGGTACAGCTCGGCGCCTGGGGCACCGACGTGCGCGCCGGCATGATCGGCGAGATCGGCTGCCAGTCGCCGTGGACCGACCTGGAGAAGCGCGTGATGAGCGCCGCGCTGATCGCGCAGAAAGAGACCGGCGCGTCGATCAACGTCCATCCCGGGCGCCACGAGGACCAGCCGCAGGAGGTCGCCGACTTCGTCATCGCCAGCGGCGGCGATCCGACGCGCATCGTGATCAGCCATATCGACCGCACGGTGTTCGACGTCGAGCGCCTGCTGAAGCTGGCCGATGCCGGCGTCACCATCGAGTTCGACCTGTTCGGCCAGGAGGCCTCGTATTACGGCCTGTCCGACATCGACATGCCCAACGACGCGACGCGCCTGAAGCTGATCCGCGCCCTGATCGAGCGCGGCCACCTCGAGCGCGTCGTCATCAGTCACGACATCTGCTACCGCACGCGGCTCGCCGCCTTCGGCGGCCACGGCTACGGCCACATCTTCCGCAACGTCGTGCCGATGATGCGCAAGCGCGGCTATTCCGATGCCGAGATCGACGCCATCCTGGTCGGCAACCCGCGACGCCTGCTGACTTTCGTGTAGGATCGCGGGCCGGAGGAACGCGCGATGATGATGGCGGACAAGATCTTCGATCCCGGCGCCGTGTCACGCCTGCCCGATCCACTGCCGGCGCTGCGCGACCTGCAGGACCACGACCACGTGCACTGGTCGCCGCGCTACAAGGCCTGGCTGGTGACACGCTACGACGACGTGCGCGCCGGCCTGAACGATCCGCGCATGACGCCGGGCCGCGCCATGCCCAGGCCCGAAATGTTCGAGCCCGGCTTCCGCGAGGTCTTCGCCGACTACCGCCGGCTGCTCGATCCCTTCATGCTGTTCCGCGACCCGCCCGACCACACGCGCCTGCGCGGCCTGGTCAATCGCGGCTTCACCCCCGGCGCCATCGAAGGCCTGCGCCCGCGCGTCGCCGTCTTCGTCGACGAGCTGCTGGCGGCGATGCCCGGGAGCGGCACCTTCGACTTCGTGCCCGCCTTCGCCTATCCCCTGCCGGCGCGGGTGATCGCCGAGCTGATCGGCGTGCCCGAGAGCATCCTCGACGACCTGAAGCGCTGGTCCGACGGCTTCGCCACCTCGACCGCCGGCACCGGCGAGGACCTCTTCCGCCGCGCCGCAACCGCCACCAGCGAGATGGGCGCCTATCTCGACGACTTCATCGCGCATCGCCGCGAGAAGCCGGGCACGGCGATCATCGACGCCCTGATCGACGCGCGCGACGGACACGACCGGCTGAGCACCGACGAACTGGTGGCCAACCTGATCCTGTTCCTCTTCGCCGGCCACGAGACCACGACCAACCTGCTGTCCAACGGCCTGCGCAGCCTGCTGCGCAATCCCGATGTGCTCGACGACCTGCGCGCCAACCTCGACGACGCGGCCCTGATACGCAACACGGTCGAGGAGATGCTGCGCCACGACGGCGCGCTGTTCATGAGCATGCGCGTGGCGCTGCAGTCCTTCGAGTGGCATGGACGGCGGATCGAGAAGGGCCAGCGCGTCTTCCTCTACCACCTCTCGGCCAACCGCGATCCGCGCATCTTCGACGAGCCCGACCGCTTCGACATCCGCCGCAGGGACGCCGCGCGCCACATCGCCTTCGGCTACGGCATCCATTTCTGCCTCGGTGCGCCGCTGGCGCGGCTCGAGGTCGAGGTGGCGCTGCCCGCGCTGCTGCGGCGCTATCGCGATCTCGCGCTGGTCGGCGACTCGGTGGCGTGGAAGACCAACTTCGTGCTGCGCGGCCCGACCTCGCTGATGCTGGGCGCATGACGGCAACCGCCGCGATCTACTACCGCGCCGACGAGTTCGATCCCTACAAGCGGATGATGGGGCGCCAGGTCGCCAGCGACGCCTTCCTGCGCGCGCTGGCGCGGCACGATCCCTCGCCGACGCTCTCGGTCTACGCCGCGCGCCAGGAAGACGTCGTGCGCTTCCGCGAGCTGGTCGAGGCCGAGGCGCCGGGCGCCAACGGCCGCACCTATCGCCAGATCCGCCACGGCGACGCCCAGGGCCTGGCGCAGGCCGGCTGCCTGTTCCGGCCCGATCCGGTGCTGCACGACGAAGCCTGGACGCGCCGCTTCGGCGATCCGCGCGCCTATTCGCTGAGCGGCGTCACCCACACGCTGTCCTCGGTCGGCGCGCAACGGGCACTGTCCTACTACCTCACCGCGCCCTACGAGGATTGGGACGCGGTGATCTGCACCTCGCACGCGGTGCGCCGCGTGGTCGATCGCATCATCGAGGAGAAGGCCGCGTATCTCTCGGAGCGCTTCGGCGTCACCGTCCCGGCGAACGCGCGCCTGCAACTGCCCGTGATCCCGCTCGGCGTGCATCCGGATGCCTTCGACACGACGACGCCGGCCATGCGCGAGGCACGCGCGCGGCGGCGGGGCGAGATCGGCGCCGGCGACGACGACATCGTCGCCTTGTTCGTCGGCCGGCTGGCGTTCCACGCCAAGGCCAACCCGCTGCCGATGTACCAGGCGCTGGAAGCGGCGGCGAAGCGCACCGGCAGGCGCATCCATCTCGTGCAGGCGGGATGGTTCGGCACCGAGTACATCGAGCGCGGCTTCAGGGACGGCGCGGCGATGTTCTGCCCTTCGGTGCGCTGCCACTTCCTCGACGGCCGCGATCCCAAGGTACGCGCCGATATCTGGGCGGTCGGCGACCTCTTCACCTCGCTGGTCGACAACATCCAGGAGACCTTCGGCCTGGCGCCGATCGAGGCCATGGCCGCCGGCCTGCCGGTCGTGGTCGCCGACTGGGACGGCTATCGCGAGACGGTGCGCGACGGCGTCGATGGATTCCTCGTGCCGACGACGATGACGCCGCCGGGCTTCGGCGCGACGATGGCCTATCGCCATTTCGGCGGTCTCGACACGTATGATTCCTATATCGGCGCCGCCGCGCTCAATGTCGCGGTCGATGCCGCCAGGGCGGAGGACGCCTATGTCGCGCTGATCGACAACGCCGATCTGCGCCGGCGCATGGGCGAGGACGGCCGACGCCGCGCGCACGAGACCTTCGGCTGGTCGCGGATCTACGGCCTCTACCGCGCGCTATGGGGCGAGCTTGCCGGGCGGCGCGCGAAGGCACCCGCGCCGACGCGCGCCGCCAATCCGTTGCACCCCGAGCCGTTCCGCCTGTTCGGCCACTATCCGACCTATGTCTTCGGCGCGCGCTCGCGCATCCGTGCGGTGGCGGCCGACGGCGAGACGTGGCGTCGCACCCTGGCCTCGCCGCTGCTGTCGGGCGCCGGCGCGCACATCCTGCAGGCGGCGGAGATCGAGCGTTTGCGCACGGCGATTGCGGCAACGCCGGACGTATCGGTGGCAGAACTGCTCGACGTCGTCGAACGCGGCCGCCGTGACGGCGCGATCCGCACGATTTCACTGCTCGCGAAGGCCGGCCTGATCGTCATCGACGACCGCATTGCCGTGCCCGACCGACCCCAGGCGCTCGACTGAGGCTCGCGACACCGGTTTGCGGCCGTTATACTGCGACGAATCTGCCCCTCTGCCGTATGGACAAGCCAGACAAATGACCGCTTCCGCCACCCACGACGTGCTGGGCATCGGCAATGCCATCGTCGACGTCCTCGCGCAGACCGACGACGAGTTCCTCAATCTCAACAAGATGGCCAAGGGCAGCATGTCGTTGATCGACACCGCGCGCGCCGAGGCGCTGTACCAGTCGATGAAGGACGCGGTCGAGGTCCAGGGCGGCTCGTGCGGCAACACCGTGGCCGGCGTCGCCTCGCTGGGCGGCAAGGCGGCCTATATCGGCAAGGTGCGCGACGACGCGCTGGGCTGGACCTTCCGCCACGACATCCGCGAAGCGGGCGTGACCTTCGACACGCCGCCCTCGACCGACGGCCCGCCGACGGCGCGCTCGCTGATCTTCATCACGCCCGATGCGCAGCGCACCATGAACACCTATCTCGGTGCCTGCATCACGCTGGGGCCGGAGGACATCGACGTGCAGCAGGTCGCCGCGGCCAGCGTGACCTATGTCGAGGGCTATCTGTGGGATCCGCCGCGCGCCAAGGACGCGGTGCGCAAGGCCTTCGCCGCCGCCCATGCCGCCGGCCGCAAGGTCTCGATCACCCTCTCGGACGCCTTCTGCGTCGATCGCTGGCGCGACGAGTTCAACCAGCTGATCCACGACCAGATCGACATCCTGTTCGCCAACGAAAGCGAGATCCTCTCGCTCTACCAGGTGAAGACCTTCGACGAGGCGCTGCAGCGCGCCCGCGCCACCGGCAAGATCGTGGCGCTGACCCGCAGCGCCAAGGGCTCGGTGATCGTGCATCACGACGAGATCCACGTCGTCGACGCCGCCAAGGTCGCGAAGGTGGTCGACACCACGGGCGCCGGCGATCTCTACGCCGCGGGCTTCCTCTACGGCTACACGCGCGGCAAGCCGCTGGCGGAATGCGCGCGCATCGGCGGCGTCGCCGCCGGGGAGGTGATCAGCCATGTCGGTGCGCGTCCGCTGGTTCCGCTGAAGACCCTGATCTGACGGCCCGCCGATGGCCGATGAAGCCGCGACAGCGCGCCGGCCGGGGTGGATCGAAGCGATCCTGTCGTATCGCCACGGCGTGGTGTGGGCGGCGCTGTTCCTCGGCTTCTCCAGCGGGCTGCCGATCCTGCTGGTGTTCAGCACGCTCTCCGCCCGGTTGCGCCAGAACGGCGTCGACCTCACGACGATCGGCTTCATCAGCTGGGTCGCGCTGACCTACGCCTGGAAGTTCGCCTGGTCGCCCTTCGTCGATCGACTGCCGATCCCGCTGCTGACCGCGCGGCTGGGGCGGCGGCGCAGCTGGATGCTGGTGGCGCAGGGCGTGATCATCGCCGGCCTGATCGCCATGGCGCAGTTCGACCCGCAGACCGACCTGCGCGCCCTGGTCATCGCCGCCGTCGCAGTGGCCTTCGCCTCGGCGACCCAGGACATCGCCGTCGACGCCTGGCGCATCGAGGCGACGGGGCCGGAGCTGCAGGGCCCGACGGCCGGCGCCTACCAGCTCGGCTATCGCATCGCCGTGCTCGCTGCCGGCGCCGGCGCGCTGGTGATCGCAGCCCGCACAGGCTGGACCGGCGCCTATCTGGCGATGGCGGGCCTGGGCCTGGTCGGTGCCATCACCACGCTGCTGATCCGCGAGCCGAAAACGCCGGTGCCATCGGCAGAGATCGCCGCGGACCGTCCCACCGACCTCCCGTCGCGTCTCGGCGCCTGGTTGACGACGGCGGTGGTCGGCCCCTTCGCCGACTATTTCCAGCGCATGGGCTGGCTCGGCGTCGCCATCCTCGCCTTCATCGCCCTGTTTCGAATCAGCGATATCACCTTGGGCGTGATGGCCAACCCGTTCTATCTCGACATGGGCTTCTCGCTCGACGACATCGCCACCGTGACCAAGATCTACGGCGCGGTGATGTCGGTGCTGGGCGCGGTGGCTGGCGGCGTGATCGTCGCGCGCTACGGCGTGCGCGCGCCGCTGATCTGGATGGCCTTCCTGCTGCCGCTGACCAACCTGCTGTTCGCCCTGCTGGCGGCGCGCGGCACGCCCGATCTGTGGCTGCTGGCGGCGGCGATCTCGGCCGACAATTTCGTGACAGGCATCTCCGGCTCGGTGTTCATCGCCTATCTCTCGAGCCTGACCAACACCGCCTACACGGCGACGCAGTACGCGCTGTTCACCTCGCTGATGCTGCTGCCCGGCAAGTTCCTCGGCGGCTGGTCGGGCGCGATCGTCGACTGGGCGCGCGCCAATGGCCGCTCGCTGCCGGTCATCGGCGACTGGCTGGTGGCGCTGTCGGTGTCGCCCAAGCACGAGGGCTACATCGTGTTCTTCATCTACACGACGATCGTCGGCCTGCCGGCGGTGATCCTGTCGATCTGGCTGGCGCGCCGCACGATGAAGGCGGAG
>CAYNOF010000860.1:0-4757 GCA_964398335.1 uncultured Rhizobiaceae bacterium | reverse complement strand
GGGGCCGGGTCGCGCGCTGGTCGTGCTGGTGACCCAGAACGGCACGGTCGAGAACCGGCTGATCGAGTTGCCGCTGGGCCTTTCGCCCTCCGCCCTGATCGAGGCGGCGAATTATCTCGCCGCGCGCCTGGTCGGGCGCACCTTCGACGAAGCCAGGGAGACGATTGAAGCCGAGCTCGCCAGCCAGCGCGCCCAGCTCGACGCGCTGACCCAGCGCGTCGTCGAGGCCGGGCTGGCGACCTGGGCCGGGGGGCCGGGCTCCTCGCTGATCGTGCGTGGCCAGGCGCGGCTGCTGGAGGACGTCACGGCGCTGGCCGATCTCGAGAACATCCGCCGGCTCTTCGAATCGCTGGAGCGCGGCGAGAGCTTCGTGCGCCTGCTCGATCTCGCCGGCGCCGCCGAGGGCGTGCAGATCTTCATCGGCGCCGACAATCCGCTGTTTTCCAACACCGGCTGCTCGGTGATCGTGGCGCCGCTGCGCGGCGAGCGTGAGAAGATCGTCGGTGCCATCGGCGTGGTCGGGCCCACGCGCATGAACTACGCCCGCATCATCCCGCTGGTCGACTACACCGCGAAGGTCGTGGGTCGGCTGGTGGGCTGAGCCTGCATCGCACCGGGTTGACCCCGGGCAGGCGACCACCTAAGTCAGGGCGGACAGACGGCGAGGCACACAGTCTCGCCGTCGGCGTTTCAACCCCGTATGGCCCGCCGAATCATGCCGTCCGATACCGCCTCCCGTAACCCGACGCCCGACGATCCGGGCGTGGAGCCGGAGTTCAGCCTGGATATCCCCGACCCGCCGCATGGCGAGCAGGCGGATCCGGCGCGCTTCATCAAGGAGGCCGCCGAAGCCAGGATCGCCGAGCTCGAGGCGCAGCTGGCCGAGGCCAAGGACCAGTGGATCCGCGCCGTCGCCGACGCCCAGAACGCGCGCCGCCGCGCCAAGCTCGATGTCGAGGAGGCGCACAAATTCGCCGTTCAGCGCTTCGCCAAGGACGTGCTGTCGGTGGGCGACAATCTCGGCCGCGCGCTGCAGGCCCTGCCGCCGGGTGGCGAGGGGCTCGACGATCGGCTGAAGGGCGTGGTGCAGGGCGTCGAGGCCACCCAGCGCGAGCTGAAGGCAGTGCTGGAGCGCAATGGCGTCAGGAAGATCGACGCCCAGGACAAGCCGTTCGATCCCAACCTGCACCAGGCGGTGGCCCAGGTGCCCGATCCCTCGCGGCCCAACAACACCGTGGCCCAGGTCTACCAGGACGGCTATGTGATCAACGACCGGCTGCTGCGCGCGGCCATGGTCGTGGTGGCCACCGGCGGGCCGCCGGCCAACGACTCATCCAAGTAATCGCTCTCAGGTAATCGGCGTTCAGTCAGCCGATTCCATGGCCACGCGCATAAATCCGTCCGGGTCGGCGAAGTAGTCGCGCACCACCCGCCAATGCGAGGTGTCCTCGGGCCGGCCGCGCCGGATGCCATCGGGCTCCATCACCAGCAGGTCGGCACCGGGATAGCCGATGATCAGCGGCGCGTGGCTGGCGATGATGATCTGCGCCCGGCCGGCTTCCTCCATGCGGCGCAGGATGTTGAGGAAGCGGATCTGGCGCTGCGGCGACAGCGCCGCCTCGGGCTCGTCGAGGATGTAGATGCCCTGGCTACGGGCGAAGCGGTGCTCGAACAGCGCCAGGAAGGCCTCGCCATGCGATCGCGTATGCAGCGACTGGCCGCCATAAGCCTCGACGATTCGCGGTTCGGGCGCTGGATGGCTATCGAGCTCGTCCATCTGGCTGATGAAGTTGAAGTAGCTCTCGGCGCGCAGGAAGAAGCCTTTGGTGACTCGCGGCAGCCAGGCGAGGCGCAGGCAGCGCGACAGGGCCGGCGGCGCTTCCTGCGAGAGGAAATTGCGTGTGCCGCTTTGCATGGCGAAGCCGATCTGGCCGGCGATGGCCTCCAGCAGGGTCGATTTGCCGACGCCGTTCTCGCCGACGATCACCGTGACCTTGTGCGTGAAGCCCAGGTCGAAGCTGCGGTCGGCGAACAGCGGCAGGTTGAAAGGGTGCTTCGACCAGTCCTCGACGCGTTCCGGCAACAGGGTGATGCGCTTGAGGAAGGGCGGCGGCAGGCGGGAAATGGTGGAGCGAGCCATGGCCCAGCCTAATCGCATCTGCCGCCGCAGTCTGGAGGGCTTCCAGAGTGGCCCCCTCGTAGGTGTGGGCATGGCCCGGCCGCAAAAATGCCGTAAGCCGATGGCCTGCGAGGCGTTGCGGGTGAAGCGGGAGACACTATATAGCCCTTTGGAAATCGCGGCTTTTTGGCCGGCGAAATCAGTATCCGAACTCCAGGGGGCCGTCCCGGTGCCGTCAGGGCCGAACGGATCCCGCCGCTGAAGAGAGAGGCAAGGCAATCATGGCTAAAGTCATTGGCATCGACCTCGGTACGACCAATTCCTGCGTCGCGATCATGGAGGGCACCGACCCCCGTGTGATCGAGAACTCCGAGGGCGCCCGCACCACCCCGTCAATGGTCGCTTTCACCGATTCCGGCGAGCGCCTGGTCGGCCAGGCCGCCAAGCGCCAGGCGGTGACCAACCCGAACAAGACGCTCTATGCCGTCAAGCGCCTGATCGGCCGCCGCTTCGACGACCCGATGGTCCAGAAGGAAATCGGGCTGGCCCCCTACAAGATCGTCAAGGCCTCGAACGGCGACGCCTGGGTCGAGGTCGACGGCAAGCAGTACAGCCCGAGCCAGATCTCCGCCTTCGTCCTGATGAAGATGAAGGAGACGGCTGAGTCGTATCTCGGTGAGGCGGTCACCCAGGCCGTGGTCACCGTGCCGGCCTACTTCAACGACGCTCAGCGCCAGGCGACCAAGGACGCCGGCCGTATCGCCGGCCTCGACGTGCTGCGCATCATCAACGAGCCGACCGCGGCTGCCCTTGCCTATGGCATGGACAAGAAGAAGACCGGCCTGATCGCGGTCTACGACCTTGGCGGCGGCACCTTCGACATCTCCGTGCTGGAAATCGGCGATGGCGTCTTCGAGGTGAAGGCGACCAACGGTGACACCTTCCTCGGTGGCGAGGACTTCGACCAGCGCATCATCAATTACCTGGCCGACGAGTTCAAGAAGGACCAGGGCATCGACCTGCGCGGCGACAAGCTCGCGCTGCAGCGCCTGAAGGAAGCGGCCGAGAAGGCCAAGATCGAGCTCTCCAACAGCAAGGAGACCGAGATCAACCTGCCGTTCATCACCGCCGACGCCTCTGGCCCGAAGCACCTGGTGATGAAGCTCTCGCGCGCCAAGCTCGAGGCGCTGGTCGAGGATCTCGTGCAGCGCACGCTCGATCCCTGCCGCGCCGCGATCAAGGACGCGGGCGTGACCGCCGGCCAGATCGACGAGGTGATCCTCGTCGGCGGCATGACGCGCATGCCCAAGGTCATCGAGGTCGTGAAGCAGTTCTTCGGCAAGGACCCGGCGCGCAACGTCAACCCCGACGAGGTCGTGGCGATCGGCGCGGGCGTGCAGGGCGCGGTGCTGAAGGGCGAGGTGAAGGACGTCCTGCTGCTCGACGTGACCCCGCTGTCGCTCGGCATCGAGACGCTGGGCGGCGTGTTCACCCGGCTGATCGAGCGCAACACCACGATCCCGACCAAGAAGAGCCAGATCTTCTCGACCGCCGACGATAACCAGACGGCGGTGACGATCCGGGTCTTCCAGGGCGAGCGCGAGATGGCCGCCGACAACAAGCTGCTGGGTCAGTTCGACCTGGTCGGCATCCCGCCGGCGCCGCGTGGCGTGCCGCAGGTCGAGGTCACTTTCGACATCGACGCCAACGGCATCGTCTCGGTCACGGCCAAGGACAAGGCGACCAGCAAGGAGCAGCAGATCCGCATCCAGGCCTCGGGCGGGCTCAGCGAGACCGAGATCCAGAAGATGGTCAAGGACGCCGAGCAGCATGCGACCGAGGACAAGAAGAAGCGCGAGCTGGTCGATGCCCGCAACCAGGGTGAGGGCCTCGTCCACGCGACGACCAAGAACCTCAGCGAGCACGGCGACAAGGTGCCGGCGGCCGACAAGGCGGCGATCGAAGGCGCGCTGGAATCGCTGAAGAGCGTGCTGGCCGGCGAGGACGTCGAGGCCATCAAGGAGAAGACCAACGCGCTGGCCCAAGCCGCCATGAAGCTGGGCGAGGCCATGTACAAGGCGCAGGAGGCCGACGCGCAGGCGGCTCCCGGCGCGCAGCAGGCCGGCCCGGGCGCCGCGGCCAACAAGGACGACAAGGTCGTGGACGCCGATTTCGAGGACGTCACCGACGCCAACAAGAACAAGAAGACCGGCTCGGGCGACTGAGGCGGCCGGACGTGATCGACGCCCCCATCCATGCTACCAGCCCTGGGTGGGGGCGTTCGCGTATTGCGGACCCTGATGCAGCGGCGCGTAGCGGCCGCGGATATGCGTGATGGCTCAGGACTACTACGAACTGCTCGGCGCCAGCCGTACTGCCACCGCGGATGACCTCAAGAAGGCCTACCGCAAGCTGGCGATGAAGTACCACCCGGACCGCAATCCGGGCGACAAGGACGCCGAGAAGAAGTTCAAGGAGATCAATCACGCCTACGACGTCCTGAAGGACGACCAGAAGCGTGCCGCCTATGACCGCTACGGTCCGGCGGCCTTCGACGGCAATTCCAACGGGCCAGGTGGTCCGGGCGGCCCTGGCGGCTTCGATTTCAGCGGCGGCTTCGCCGACATCTTCGAGCAGA
>CAYNOF010000859.1:0-4172 GCA_964398335.1 uncultured Rhizobiaceae bacterium | reverse complement strand
GGCGAGGAGTATCGCGATCTCGGCGGCGACGGCTCGATCTGGACCGGCGTCGGCGCCGGCGGCGGCCATGGCGGCGGCGAGGACTGGAGCGATCCGCTGGCGCGCCTGCCCGACGAGGACGACTCGCTGGTGCGCCATGCGCTGCGCCAGATCTCGCTGGAGTTCACCGATCCCACCGAACGGCTGATCGCGGCGCGGCTGGCCGATCTGCTCGAGCCGTCGGGCTGGCTGGGCGCCGACGAGGCCGAGGCGGCACGGCAGGCGCTCAATGTCGATCGCGCGGCCTTCGAGGCGATCCTGGCGCGGTTGCGGCGCATGGATCCGCCCGGCCTGTTCAGCCGCACCTTGGCGGAGTGCCTGGGCGCGCAGCTCGCCGACCGCAACCGGCTCGACCCGGCGATGGCCGCGCTGCTCGACAATCTCGACCTGCTGGGCCGGCGCGATCTCGCGGGGCTGCAGCGGCGCTGCGGCGTCGATGCCGAGGACCTCGCCGACATGGTCGCCGAGCTGCGCGCGCTCGATCCCAAGCCCGGCCTGCGATTCGACGCGGCCGACAGCGCCACGGTGATCCCCGATCTCTTCCTGCGTCCGGCGCGTCATCCCGAGCAGGGCGAGGTGTGGGAGATCGAGCTCAACAGCGACGTGCTGCCCAAGGTGCTGGTCGACCGGCGCTACGCCACGACCTTGACGCGGGCGGCACGCGACAAGGAGAGCAAGGAGTTCGTCGCCGAACGCCTGCAGTCGGCCAACTGGCTGGTCAAGGCGCTCGACCAGCGCGCCACCACCATCCTGAAGGTGGCGAAGGAGATCGTGCGCCAGCAGGAAGGCTTCTTCCGCAAGGGCGTCTCGGCGCTGCGCCCGCTGGTGCTGCGCGACATCGCCATCGCCGTGGAGATGCACGAGAGCACGGTGAGTCGCGTGACCTCGCACAAATACATGGCCACGCCGCGCGGCACCTTCGAGCTGAAGTACTTCTTCACCGCGGCAATCCCCTCGCGCGGCGGCGCCGAGTCGGTCTCGGCGGAATCGGTGCGCTCGCGCATCCGCGGCCTGATCGCCGCCGAGCCGCCGAGCGAGACCTTGTCCGACGATCGCATCGTCGAGCTGTTGCGCGGCGAGGGCGTCGACATCGCCCGGCGCACGGTCGCGAAGTATCGCGAGGCCATGCGCATCCCGTCCTCGGTGCAGCGGCGACGGGAGAAATCGATCCAGATGCCGGTGGCAACAGCTATTCACATGAACGGTAGGTGAAATGGCGGCATAACGCCTGCAAGAGCAAGGAAAATGCGTCCTCCAAGGGGTTGCGGCGTTTCTTGACTCGATAGGGCCTCGTCCCTATGGTCCGCCGCCTTCCGGCCGGGGACGTCCCCTTTAGCGTCACCAGGTGTGGCATGAATCTCACCGTCAGCGGCAAGCAGATCGACGTCGGCGACTCGCTGCGCGCCCACGTCGAGCGTGAACTCGTATCGGCCGTCGAGAAGTATTTCGGCCGCGCCGTCGAGGGCTCCGTCGTGTTCTCGCGCGACGGCTACCAGTTCCGCGCCGATGTCAGCGTCCATATCGGCCGCAACATCATGGTGCAGAGCCAGGGCATGGCGACCGACGCCTATGCCGCCTACGAGATCGCCGGCGACCGCGTCGCCAAGCGCCTCCGCCGCTACAAGCGTCGGCTGCGCGATCATCACCAGAAGACCGGCCGCAACGGCGAGGATCAGTCGGCGCGCTATCTCGTGCTCGCCGCCGAGTCGGAGGAAGCGCCGGAGCCGGCCGAGCCCGGCCCCGCGATCGTCGCCGAGATGCGCACCGATATCCCCACCCTGACGGTGGGCGAGGCGGTGATGCGGCTTGATCTCGCCCAGCAACCGGCGCTGATGTTCCGCAACAGCGCGAACGGCCTGATGAACATGGTCTACCGGCGGACCGACGGGAATATCGGCTGGGTCGATCCAGCCAACGCCTCGCACTGAGAGTTCGCCACGATGGCATCTGACGACAAGAGCAAGACGGATTCGGCCGCCCAGCCCCCGGGCGAGAAGGATTGCAAGCGGATGGACATCGCGACGTTGCTCAGCCCGCGCTCGGTGATCGCCGAGCTGCGCGCCACCGCCAAGAAGCAGGCCCTGCAGGAGCTGGCCTACCGCGCCGCCGCCGCCAGCGGCCTGCACGAGCGCACGATCGTCGACGCGGTATGGGAGCGCGAGAAGCTCGGATCGACCGGGCTGGGCGGCGGCATCGCCATCCCGCACGCGCGCATCGCCGGCCTGAAGACCCTGCACGGCGTCTTCGCCCGCCTGGTGACGCCGATCGACTTCGACGCGGTCGATGATCGCCCGGTCGACCTGATCTTCATGCTGATTGCGCCGGAAGGCGCGGGCGCCGATCACCTGACGGCGCTGGCGCGCGTCTCGCGCGCGATGCGGGACCGGACGTTGGTGGAAAAAATTCGCGCCTCGTCGAACGCGGACGCGATCTACGCACTATTGACTGGCTTCGCCCGCCCGCAGGCGGCGTAAGCGCCGCCGGCCCGCCGAGGCAGGCCGGCGGCAACGCTGCGTCTCAGTGAACCAGAGCCGGCTCGAGGTCGTTCTGGCGCACCAGCGCCTGGGCGAGTTCCGTCGAGGGCGCGGTCGCCAGCGGGCGGCCATCGGCGGCGAACACGCCGATCGCATGGCCCTCGGGCGTCTGGACGGGACGGAGGTAAGCCACCTGCTCGAGGCCGAAGGCCGCGAACTCGGCGGGCGTAAACGAGGTTTTGGGGGCAGGTGTCGCAATCATGGTTGGAGCCCTCCTTGGGCGCTCGCTCGTACGCGTACTCAACACGCTCCTACTCGAACACGGGATGACTACTTGGTGCTGTCCGGGCCAACATCAATAGTCTTGACACCTGTTGATGCACGGCCCGTGCCAGCCGATTTCGGCGCCGTCTCGATCTGGATCGAGCGCACCTTGGGCTCGACCTTCGGACGCATCAGGTCGATCGACAGCAGCCCGTTGTCGAGCCGCGCGCCGGCAACCTCGATTCCCTCGGCCAGCATGAAGCTGCGCTGGAACTGTCGCGCCGCGATGCCGCGGTGCAGGTAGACCCGATCGGGGTCGTCCTGCTGCTTGCCGCGCACCATCAGCTGGTTTTCGGCGAGCTCGATCGTCAGGTCGTCCAAGGTGAAACCGGCCACGGCCAGCGTGATGCGCAAGCCGTTCTCGCCAACCCGCTCGATGTTGTAGGGCGGGTAGCCATCGGCCGGATGCTTGGTCAGGCGGTCGAGCGTACGCTCGAGCTGGTCGAAACCCAGCAGCAACGGCGAACTGAACAGCGAAACCCGTGTCGTCACGACACCCCTCCTCCTAGAGCGGGCAGTCAGGCGGGGACCCAAATCTGGCATCCCCGCGTGGAGAATGTGGCCCCAAGCCGCGGCGATTCAAGGGTCTTTCCAAGGCGTCGCCGCCACGAAGCACAAAAAGATGCTGTGATTCAGGAGGTTACAGCTGGGGCGCGGGCGAGCCGGTCGGCGAGGGGACCGCAGCCTCACGATCGCGCAGGCGCGAGGCCGCAAGCTCGCCGGCCTCCTCGAGGATCGGATAGGCGACCGAGGTCAGGTGGCTGTTGATGCGCTTGAGGTCGCGCACGATGTCCATGTGGATCGAGCTGGTCTCCAGCGATTCCGGCCGCCCTTCGCGCAGGCGCGCGAAGTGGCTTTCGGCGGCGCGCTGCTCGGCCTCGCGGATGGTGGCCTTGCTGGCCAGCAGGCGGCGCGCCAGCACGATGTCGCGGGTGGCGAAGACGTTGTAGGCCAGCCGCAGGTTGTCCATCACCAGCTGGTGGAAGGCGCGCAGCTCGGCCAGGCCCTGGGCCGAGAACGACAGGCGGTTCTTGGCCTTCTTGGCCGCCAGCTCCATCAGGTTCTTGTCGATGATGTCGCCGACATGCTCGAGGTTGGTGACGAAGGTCAGGATGTCGGCCGCGCGGCGGCTCTCTTCGAGCGACAGCTCCGAGCGCGAGGCGCCGATCAGGTAGAGCTTGATCGACTCGTAGAGCTTGTCGACCGAATCGTCGGCGTTCTCGATCTCGCGGGTGAGCTTCAGGTCGGCGCGCTCGATCGCCTCCATGGTCTGGCGCAGCATGCGCTCGACGTTGTCGCCGAGGTGCAGCGTCTCGCGCATGGCGCAGGCCAGCG
>CAYNOF010000858.1:0-1408 GCA_964398335.1 uncultured Rhizobiaceae bacterium | reverse complement strand
AGCGGCGCCCGTTCCGCGACGCCATCTACAGCTATCGCCAGCGTGCCGACGAGACGCGCTATCTCAGGGTCAGCGGCGTGCCGATCTTCGACGGCGAGGGCCGCTTCGCCGGCTATCGCGGCGTCGCTCTCGACGTCACCGACGAGCGCCGCGCGCGCGAAGCGCGCCAGCAGCGCGAGAAGCTGGCGGCGTTGGGCCAGCTCGCCGGCGGCGTGGCGCACGAGATCAACAACATGCTGCATCCGGTGCTGAACTTCGCGCGCGAGGCGCGCGATGCGCCGCCTTCGCGCGAGGCCGAACGCCGGCGCTACCTCGACATCGTCATCGACAACACGCGCAAGGCCGGCGAGATCGTCAGCCGCGTGCTGGCCTTCGCGCGCGGCGAGGCGGCGCGGCCGCGCGAGATCGACCTGGCTCAGGCGGTGCGCGACGCCGTCGATCTCGCGCGCGGCGCGTTGCCGCCCGAGGTCGCGCTCGAAGCCGAGGTGGCGAGCAGTTGCGGCTTCGCGCGCGTGGCGCCGGCTGAGGTCACGCAGGTGCTGCTCAACCTCACGGTCAACGCCGTGCAGGCGATGAAGAAGGGCGGCAAGCTGCGCGTCGCGCTGGCGCGGGCGGAAAGCGGCGGCGGCGCCCGGCTGACGGTGAGCGACACCGGCGAGGGCATGGACGAGGCGACGCGCGCGCGGCTGTTCGAGCCGTTCTTCACCACGCGCGGCGAGAGCGGCACCGGGCTGGGCCTGTCGGTGGTCTACGGCATCGTCACCAGCTGGCACGGCGCGATCAACGTCGAGAGCCGGCCGGGCGCGGGCACGCGCTTCGTCATCGACATTCCGGCAGCGGGCTGACGGCGCTCTTGCGCGCCGCGCCGACGCTCCTCAATCTGCCCGTCGCCGATTCCCGCAGATGGTGTCCACTGGAGCGCGTCATGTCGAAGGGCCGCATCCTCGTCGTCGACGATGTCGACACTGTGCGCGAGTCGCTGAGACTGGCGCTGGAGCGCGCGGGCTACGAGGTCGACGAGGCCGCCGATGGCGAAGAGGCGCTGGCCATCGCCGAGCGCAAGCCGGCCGACGCGGTGGTCGCCGATCTCTGGATGCCGAGGCTCGACGGCATCGACCTCCTGAAGGCGCTGCGCCGCGAGCGGCCGGGGCTGAAGGTGATCGCGATTTCCGGCGGCGGCGCCGGCATGTCGCTGGAAGTCGCCACCTCGCTGGCGCGCGCCTGGGGCGCCGAGGACGTGCTGGTCAAGCCGTTCGACAACGAGACGCTGGTGGCGCGCCTCGACGCGATGCTCGACGACTGAGCCCACCGTCGTCCCGAGCGCGGCGAAGGACCCTGCGGTGAACAGCCAGACGCAATCGGCGCCGTCGATCATCCGTCGCCGCGTTGCTTCGATCTTTCGACCGCG
>CAYNOF010000857.1:0-5007 GCA_964398335.1 uncultured Rhizobiaceae bacterium | reverse complement strand
GCCCGCGCCCGGGCCGCGGCGCGCCATGACAGGTGTGCTTAACCTGGGTTGATGCCCACGGCGCAGTGCATCGGGTGGGCCATGAACAGGAGGCCTGCGCGTTCCGCCGCATCGCGCGTGGCACGCCAGGTCGGCATCTGGTCGGTGCTCAGCAGCGACAGCACATGATCCTCGCGATAACGCCAGATCGGTCCTTCGGGCCGATCGAGCGTGATCAGCGAGGGAAAGCAGGTGAGGTCCACCAGGCCGCCTTCGCGCATGCGGCGGTAGAGGCTGGCATCGGCCACGCCCCTGGCGGCGACCGATTGCGGCGGCACGACGATCTTGTCCGTGATGTCCTGGGGCAGCGTGAGGTTCCACCACTGCGGCATGTCGATCGCGCGCACGACGATGCCGATGCGGCCGCCGGGCCTCACCACGCGCTTCATCTCCGCGATGGCGCGGTCGGCGTCGCATTCCTCAAGCACGGTGAGGGAGAAGGCGCAGCCGAAGCTGGCATCGGGGAAGGGCAGGTTCTCGGCATCGCCGGGCACGAAGCGGATCGTGCCGTCGACGCCGTCGGCCCTGGCGAGTGTCGCGGCCTCGCTCAGCAGGAAGGCGTTGGTGTCCATCGCCGTGATCGGATTGACGCCGCCCAGCCGCCTGGCCAGCAGGCGATCGAGCGATCCGGCGCCGCAGCCGACGTCGAGGATCGCTTCGCCGGGCCTGGGCGCCATGATGTCGATCAGGGTGCGGAACATCGCCTGGTAGGTCGGCGCCTTGGCGCGATCCTCCAGCGCCGCCACGCCGCCCAGATGCGGACCGCCCAGCGTGATCACGGTGAAGCGCTTGGTGAGGTCGGGCATCGCCGGCGCCCATTGCGAGGGCGCGAGGAAGAACGGCAGCAGCAACAGCGCCGGACCCGAGCCTTCGATGCGATAGGTGATCTCGGCGTGCATGCCCTCGCTCGTCGGCGGCGTTGGCACGCTGGCGGCGAAGCGCTCGAGAAAGCCGCTCATGCGGCCGGCGATCTCGCCGGTGCGATCGGCGACGACATCGGCCCAGCCCGGCGCGTCGTACGCGGCGAGCACGTGGCGCGTGGCGCCGGACAGGCGCCCGGCGGCGCGTGTCGTGACGTCGGCGGTGAGGCCGCGCGCGCCCGAGATCATCAGCACGCGATCGCCGACGCGCTGGTACTGCGCCGGATCGAGTCGCGTCGTAAAGCACAGCAAGATTACCGCGATCCGCTCGCCGTGCAGCGATGCCAGCCCGGCGATGTCGCCGGGCATCTGCGTGGCGATGTGCGCTTGCCGGATGCCGAGGTGGTCGAGGAGGGCGAGCAGCCGCTCGGTCGGGCTCACGCCTTGTTGGCGCGCCGCGCGGCGTCCTCGATCCAGGCGTTGAGGTTCATGCGGCCCATGTCGGTGACCCAGTCATAGGCCGGGTAGAGCTTCGACAGCGGCACCTTCACGCGGTCGTGGTCGACCTGGAAATCGGCCAGCGGGTTGGCGCCCTTCTTGTCGCGCGCGCCGCCCTGGTCGAGCATGCCGTTGATGTGGATCACGAGCAGCCCGTTGCCGCGGTCGTAGCTCTTCTCGATCTCGGTCAGCACGTGATCCTGCTCGGCCGTCTCGGCGCCGACCAGGACCACCGTCACCGTCGTGCCCTCGAGCTGCTTGTCGATCCAGGCGTCGAGCGCCTCGTCGCCGCCGTCGAGGATCTCGTTCCACTCCGCCGGATCGGGGAAGCCGGACTCGCTGGTGTCGCGCTCGATCCAGCTCTTGCGCACCTGATCGGCCCGCCAGCGATCACGCTCGCGATGGAAGCAAAAGAAAGCGTGGCGCGGCATGACCGTCCCTCCGGTAACAGCAGGGCAACATCCTAGTCGTTATCCTCTCCCTATCGGGGAGGGTAGATCAGACTCTCATTGACATAAAAAGTGAGCACACACATATTTCATCGAACGGGGGGGAGCCCATCGGGGGTAGCTTGATCCGGGAGGTTTCCAGTGCTGTTTCCACTCAATGCCAGGCCGTCGCTGGCCTACAACACGGGCGGACGGCGCTTCGGCGCCAATCGCTCCAACGGCACCCGCAAGCACGCGGGATGCGACCTGATCGCGCCGATCGGCACGCCGATCCGCGCCGTCGAGGACGGCACCGTCCAGGCGTTCTATTTCTTCTATCACGACACCTACGCGCTGGAGGTCGACCACGGCGAGTTCACCGTGCGCTACGGCGAGGTGAACCGCCGGCTGCCGGCGGGCATCCGGGTCGGCGCCCGGGTGATGCGCGGCCAGCACGTCGCCAATGTCGGCCGCCTTTCGGGCGGCAGCCACATGCTGCATTTCGAGATGTACGACAACTCGGCCACCGGGCCGCTGACCAACCGGCGCAACCCGCCGTTCCAGCGCCGGTCCGACCTGATCGATCCGACGCCCTATCTCGACGCCGCGCGCATGGATGGCGGCGATCAGGCCACGGCGGTGCTGCCGCAATTCATCACGCCGTGGAGCTTCACCCGCATGTGCCTGCCGCCGTGATCGTCATGCGCGGCAAGGCAAAGGCACGCGCGATGCCGGTGCGCCGGCTACCCGATGCGGCGTTCCTCGCTCTGGCCGTGATCGTCACGCTTTGCGTGATGATCATCGGCCGCATGGCGGTGGCGGCGCCGACGCCGGTGGAGGATGCCGATCTCCTGGGCCTGCGGCCGGGCATGAGCTTGGCCGAGGTCGAGGCGGTGCTGGGCCGGCGCACCGACGTGCGCGACGTGCGCCGCATCGCCCAGCTCACGCCGCAGGCGCGCCGCGACAAGGGATCGGATACCTATGTGCGCCGACTGATCGCCAGTCTCAGCGACGGCCGCACGCTCAGCGCGTCCTTCGTGTCGCCGCTGTCAGGCGCGAAGGTGGTCGAGGTCTCGCTGAGCCAGTCGCCGCCGGCCAAGCCCGCGGCGACGCTCCTCGAGGAGACGACGGCGACCTTCGGGCCGCCGACCAGCCGCGCCTTCCGCGAGGGCCAGCGCGATCTGATCGCCGGCTGGAACGGCAAGGCCGAGGAGCAGGCCGCCATCACGCCGCTTGCGGGCAAGACGGTGACCCTGCGGCTCGAGGTCATGCACGAGGGCAACGCGACATGGACGCTCTTCGCCCATGCGCTGTCGAAGGAGGACAACGAGAAGGTCCAGGCCTTCCGTTGAAGGCCGGGCCTCATCCTGAGGAGCGCCCGAAGGGCGCGTCTCGAAGGGGCAACACCCCACGCGTTGCCCACGCTTCGAGATGGCCGCTGAGCCTGCGCCGAGCGCAGCGGGAGGCGGCCTCCTCAGCATGGGGGGAGGGGCGCGCTACTCGGCCTTGATGCCGAGCTTGCGGATCAGCGGCGACCAGATGCGGTCCTCCTTCTCCAGCATCGCGGCGAAGGCTTCGGGCGTGGTGTACTCGGTCACCGCACCCAGCTCGTCGAAGCGCTTGATGATCTCCGGGTCCTTCAGCACGACCGCCATCGCGGCATTGAGCTTGGCCAGCACATCGGCGGGAATCTTCGCCGGCGCGAAGAGGCCGGCAAAGGTCACCGCGTCGTAGTCGGCGAGCTCGGGGATGCCCGATTCCATCACCGTGGGCACATCGGGCAGCTGCGGCACGCGCTTGGGAGAGGTCACCGCCAGCGCGCGCAGCTTGCCGGCGCGGATCTGCGCCAGCGCACTGGTGAGCTGGTCGATCTGCGCCGGCACCTGGCCTGCGATCACGTCGACCGAGGCCGGGCCGCTGCCCTTGTAGTGCACCAGGGTGAAATCGATGTTCAGCGCGCCGCCGATGCGCGCGATGGCGAGATGGTTGGTGGTGCCCGCGCCGGCGGTGGCGATCGGGATCTTGTCCGGGCTGGTGCGTGCCAGGGCGACGACGTCGGCCAGGCTCTTGAACGGCGTCGCGGGATTGACGACCAGCGCCAGCGGCACCGCCGAGGCGAGGCTGATCGGCTGGAAGTCGCGCCGCCAGTCATAGGGCGCGCGGCCATAGACCACCGGGCCCAGCACCAGCGAGTTGGCCGCGACCAGCAGGGTGTAGCCGTCGGGCACCGCGTGGGCGACCTGCTCGGTGCCGATCAGGCCGCCGGCGCCGGGCTTGTTCTCGACGACGACGCTCTGGCTGCCGCCCAGCGCGTCCTTGAGCTTCGACGCCAGCAGGCGCGCGGTGACGTCGATATTGCCGCCCGGCGCGAAGGGCGCGACCAGGCGGATCGGCTTGTCGGGATACTGCGCATGAGCGGGCGCCAGGCCCAGCAGCACGGCCAACGTCGCGACGATCGCGAGAATACGCATGTGAACCACCCCCAACGTTACAGATCCCGTTCGGCGAGCTCGCGAAATGCGTCGGGAACAGAACGGTAAGCCCCCAACGCCACCGAACCATAACCCACCGCGCGCCATCCGAAACGATGGCGGATCTTGTCGACCGCACGATCGGCGGCGTTGCGCGCGATGCCGCGCCGCGTGCCGGGGCGGCGCCCCTCGTCCTCGAGCCCCAGCGCGAGCTCCAGTTGCAGGCGGCAGACCTTCTCCAGGTGCGACACCGAGATCGCCAGCAACGAGATGTACCGTTCGTCGGGATGCTGCACGAGGGCGGTGCGCACCAGCTCCTCGGCGATCTCGGTGAGGCTCACCGTCGCCGAGACCGGCGCATCGAGCGTCACGGAACGCGTGACCGAATGCAGGTCGGCGAAGCGCACGCGCACCGTCACGGTTCGACCGGCCAGCGACTTGGCGCGCAGCCGGGTGCCGATCCTGTCCGCGAGATGCGCCAGCGTGGGATGGATCACATGCGCTTCGGCGGGTTTCCTGCCGATCGCCGACTGTGCGCCCGCCGATTGCGCGCGGTGATGAGTCCTGATCTCGCGCGGATCGCGATTCCACGCCAGCGCCGCGAGCTTCTCGCCCGCCGCCGGTCCCAGCAGCCGGCCGAGCGACCGCGGCGACGTCTTCGCCAGCTGTCCGATGGTCAGCACGCCGATCTCGGCCAGCCTCGCCTGGGTG
>CAYNOF010000856.1:0-4252 GCA_964398335.1 uncultured Rhizobiaceae bacterium | reverse complement strand
TGAGGTCGACGACCAGCAGGCGCACCGGCCCGTCGCCGCGCATCTGCAGGGTGAAGATGCCCTCGTACTTCAGCGACGAGGCGAGCGCGACGCAGAGCGCCAGCGATTCGCCGGGCAGCGCGGCGACCGGCGCCGGGTATTCGTGACGGTGCAGAATGGCGTCGACGGCCGGGCCCAGGCGCACGATGCGGCCGCGTGCGCCGAGACCAGGCAGGGCGAACGGCAAGGCGAGGTCGTCGGCAGCGGGCGCACCTGACATCGGCGCGCCCGTGCCTTCACCAGCCATGTCAGACGTGCCCGAGGCACCAGGCCATGATGCCCTTCTGCGCGTGCAGTCGGTTCTCGGCCTCGTCCCACACCACGGATTGCGGCCCGTCGATCACCTCGGCGGTGACCTCCTCGCCGCGATGCGCCGGCAGGCAATGCATGAACACCGCGTCGCCCTTGGCGAGCTTCAGCAGGCGCTGGTCGACCTGGTAGGCCTTCAGCAGATTGTGTCGTCGGCCGGCCGAGGCGGCGTCCTCGTCGCCCATCGACACCCAGGTGTCGGTGACGACGCACTCGGCGTCCTTCACCGCGACCTCGGGATCGTGGGTGACGACGATGCGCGCGCCGCGCTTCTTCGCCCAGTCGAGCACGTCCTGCGGCGGCTTGAGCTCGGACGGGCAGGCGATGCGCAGCTCGAAGTCGAACTGCGCCGCCGCATGGATCCAGCTCGTCGCCATGTTGTTGCCGTCGCCCGACCAGGCGACGACCTTGCCCTTGATCGGTCCGCGATGCTCCTCGTAGGTCATCACGTCGGCCATGAGCTGGCAGGGATGCGTCTTGTCGGTGAGCCCGTTGATCACCGGCACGCTCGCATACGATGCCATGTCGAGCAGCTTCTGCTCGGTGGTGGTACGGATCATGATCATGTCGACATAACGCGACAGCACGCGCGCGGTGTCGGCGATTGTCTCGCCGCGTCCGAGCTGGGTATCGGTGGTGCCGAGCATGATCGTCTCGCCGCCGAGATCGCGCATGCCGACCTCAAACGACACGCGGGTGCGCGTCGACGGCTTCTCGAACAGCATCGCCAGGGTCTTGCCGGTAAGCGGCTTGCCGTGTCCTCCGTTGGCACGGGCGCGCTTGTACTCCGCGCCCTTGCCGAGGATACGCCGCAGCAGCTCCGGCTCGACCTGGTCGAGGTCGAGGAAGTGCTTCAGCTCAGGCATTTTCCTTCGCCTTGACCATCGCGCTCTCGAAGTCGCGGCAGGCCGCGTCGAGGATCGCGATGCCCTCGTCGAGCACGCTCACCGGCGTGGTGAGCGGCGGGAAGACGCGCACGACGTTCTCGCCGGCGATCGGCACGACCATGCCGAGCTCCTGCAGCTTCAGCACCATGTCGCCCGCCGGCACATGGCAACGCAGGCCGAGCAGGAATCCGGTGCCGCGCGCTTCGGCCAGCACCGTCGGATGATCCTTCACCAGCTTGTCGAGCTTGGGGCGCAGATACGCCGCGCGCTCGCGCACGCCCTCGAAGAATCCCGGCGCCAGCATGATGTCGAGCACCGAGTTGGCCACGGCGGTGACCAGCGGGTTGCCGCCATAGGTCGAGCCGTGCGTGCCTGGCACCATGCCTTGCGCCGCCTTCTCGGTGGCCATGAAGGCACCGATCGGCACGCCGTTGCCCATGCCCTTGGCGATCGCCATCACGTCGGGCGCGACGCCCGAATGCTCGTAGGCCCACAGCTTGCCGGTACGACCGAAGCCGGTATGGATCTCGTCGTAGAACAGCAGCAGGCCGAACTCGTCGCAGATCTGCCGCAGCTCGCGCAGGAACGAGGCATTGGCCTCGCGCACGCCGCCTTCGCCCTGGATCGGCTCGACCAGGATGCCGGCGGTCTCGTCGTCCACCATGTCGCGCACGACGTTGGTGTTGTTGAGCGGCGCGTGCCTGTAGCCGGGCGCGGGCGGGCCGAAGCCCTCCAGGTACTTCTCGTTGCCGGTCGCCGCGAGCGCGTTGAGCAGGCGGCCATGGAAGGCAGCCTGGAAGCAGATCAGCTTGTAGCGCTTCGGGTTGCCCGTCACGTACTGGTACTTGCGGATCAGCTTGATGCCGCCCTCGATGGCTTCCGCACCGGAGTTGCAGAAGAACATCGTGTCGGCGAACGAGTTCGCGACCAGCCGCTCGGCCAGCTTCTCGCCGTTGGCGATGCGGAACAGGTTCGAGGTGTGCCACAGCTTCGCCGCCTGGTCCTGCAGCGTGCGCACCAGCGTCGGGTGGCAGTGGCCGAGGTTGTTCACCGCGATGCCCGACGTGAAATCGACGTAACGTCGGCCGTCGGTCGCGAACAGGTAGGAGCCTTCCCCACGTTCGAAAACGACGTCCTTGCGTGCGTACGTCGGCATCACGGCCGTAACCACGGTACGATCCTCCATGCGAAGCCGCGCGACTGGCCCATCCAGCCGCGCAAAAAAACACGCGACGCCCCAACGGTCGGTCTCTGCCGACGGCCGGAGGCGCCGCGCCGGCACTATCCTGACGGGGGCTGCCCCTGTCAACGCCTGGTTGTTCCGGCTTTGTGCCAGATGTGTCAGGGCGTTCTCAGCGTCTGGCAGCGAGAACGTCCCGAATGGCATTCGGGTCTCGACTACCGTGCAGGCAGGCCAGAACGGTCACGGTCTCGCCGTCCACTCGATAGTAGACCCCGTATTGGAACGGGTGCAGGCGCGAGACGCGGATCGGATCGTCTACGACGCGATACATGTTTGGCTGGTCGACCACGATCTCACCGAACGCCACCAGCCGTCGGATGAAACGCTGTGCCGCCTGAGGCGACTCTCTGTCGAGAGATAAAGGCTTCGACGATCTCGGCACGCGCGTCCTGATGATAGCGGACGACGCGGCTCACAAGCGCACACCCAGCTCCGCTGCGATTTCTTCGATGGTGTATGTGCGGACCGAGGGATCTGTGCGCAATTGCTCATATCGAGCGCGCAAAGTCTCCTTCTCGGCGGGGCTGAGGTCGAACGTTGCGTCCGTGCCGCCGATACCGCCTTCGCGTAGGTAATCGAGCAACTCCAGGCGCTCTACGTCGCTCGGTTCGTCCACGCTCCGTTTGAGGGCATTGTTCATGACGGAACGCTAACATGGTCGGCGGCCGTGGCTAAATTCGCACCATGGACGACAGGCTGCTTCCGTAGCAGGGTGAGCGCCATCGGTCCTTCATCGGTGGGCGTACCATGAGCACCATGTTCCGACTGCTGTCGCTGTTCCTGTCGAGCCTCATCGGCGCGATCCCGGGCGTCGCCGTGGCGCAGTCGAAGGTGCCGATCGACTGGACGAGCGTGAAGCTCGATTCGATCGGCGAGGGCCAGCTGCCCACCGCCGAGTACAGGGGCAAGGTGGTGCTGGTGGTGAACACCGCCTCGTTCTGCGGCTTCACCGATCAGTACGAGGGGCTCGAGGCGCTGTGGCGGCGCTACAAGGACAAGGGCTTCGTGCTGCTGGGCGTGCCGTCGAACGATTTCGGCCAGCAGGAGCCGGGCAGCAAGGCCGAGATCAAGCATTTCTGCGAATCGAAGTTCGATGTCACCTTCCCGCTCTCCGACAAGCAGGTCGTCACCGGCGACAAGGCGCATCCGCTCTACAAGTGGATCGCCTCGCAGGCCGGCGCGGTGGGGGCGCCGAAGTGGAACTTCCACAAGTACCTGATCGGTCGCGACGGCAATCTTATCGAGTGGTACTCGGCGATGACCGGGCCGGGCTCGACAGCGATCGACGCCGACATCCGCAAGGCGCTGGCGGTACCCGGGGCTTAGTGGGCGAGGGCGCGCCGCTTCTCTGGCTGCTGATCGGCGACAAGGCCGGCGACTCCGCGCAACTGCGCGTGCTCGCCGACGCGCTCGGCTGGCCGGCGCGCGAGATCGCGCTGGAGACCAGTCGCTGGCGCAACCTGCCCAACCTGGTGCTCGGCGAGAGTCTGCTGTCATCGCGTGCGTCGTTTACGCCGCCCTGGCCTGATCTCGTGCTGTGGGCGGGCCGACGCGGCACGCCGATCGCACGATGGATCCGGCGGGCGAGCGGTGGCCGCACGCGGTTGGTGAATCTCGGCCGACCTTGGTCTCCATACAGTGCCATCGATCTCGTGATCGGCATGCCGCAGTATCGACCGCCGATGCGCTCAAACGTGCTGGCGACGCGATTGGCGTTCAATCGTCAGCGTGTCGAGGCGCGTTCCGGCGAGCGCGTCGTGCTGCTCGTCGGCGG
>CAYNOF010000855.1:0-5741 GCA_964398335.1 uncultured Rhizobiaceae bacterium | reverse complement strand
ACCGGGCGGCGTCGAGGTTGGCGCGGGCCTGATTGAGCTGGGTCTCGGCCATGACGTAGTCGCTGCCGCCGGGGTGGTTGGTGTGGACCTGGAACTCCGCGGCCCTGACCTGCGCCTGTGCGATGTTCAGCGCCTTGGTGGCGTCCTCGAGCGTGGCGCGCGTGCCGAAGCCGTCCGCGGCAAGCTTCTGCGCGCGATCGTAGGCTTGCTGCGCGTTGACGAGCGTCGCCTGCGCCTGCGCCAACGCCTGTTCGGCGGAAGGCGCCGTCAGCTCGCGCATCTGGCGCATGCGCGCTTCCGCCTGGGCGAGCGCGCCCTCGGCCTGGACGACCGAGGCACGCGCTTCTCGATCATCCAGCACGATCAGCGTATCGCCAGCCTTGACGACCTGGCCTTCGGCGACCGGAACGTCGGCGACGACACCGACAATCTGGCTCCCGATGTTCACGCGGTACGGCGCCAGCACGCTGCCGCTGGCCACCACGCTTTGCACGAAGTCGGCGCGGATGACCGGCTTGGCTTCAACCATGGGTCCGAGGGCGAGCGGTGTGCCAAAATACCACAGCGCCGCAACCGCCGCCGCGATCAGCGGGACACGATAGCGCCAGCGCCATGCATATTCGCCAACAGCCTTGATCACATCGCCAGCGGCGGACGTGTCAGGCAATTGTTGCGACGGAGACAGCATGCGACGGGAACTCCAGTGCTCAAGGTCAAGCTACTGGCGCACCCCCTTGCACGACATGATCTGCATCAAAGGATCGATCGGGCCGGCCAGCAGCTTGAGCTGGCGGACACCGTCCTGCCGGGGAAATCGACGAGCTCGGAGAAGCCCGGGGCGTTCCAGGCTGGCGCCCGAATAGAATGTGGAAGCCCCGCGGCATCGGTTGGCGAGGTTGCGTGACGATTGGTTCTAGCGCTGCAGAAGACTGTGCAGCGGCTGAAACGACAGCTTTGGACGGATTCCATCCGGCAGCTTCGGTGCGATGTGCGTCGCAAAGAATCGCGTGGCGTCTTCCTTGGAGTCCCACACCTCGACGATCCGCCAGCCGGCGTCCGAGGGGTGGGACATGTGCATGATGAAGCCCGGCGACCGCTTCAACGCATCGGAGACCGAGCCGAGCATGCCATCATAGCCTTGCGGCGACTGCCCGGAGACTTCGGAGATCATCAAGACTGCCACCGTTCACTCCACTATGGAAAAGTCAATCGAAGCGGGCCCGCCCGCGACCAGTCATCCGGCCCGAAAGGCATCCGAGATCACGGCGCTTCGCCGCGCGCGAGCGCAGCCGCCCGTTCCAGGCTGATACCTTTGACAAGCGGGTCGGCATGCCGATGTGCCAGCCGCCAATCGGCCCCTTCGCGGCGATAGACCTGAGTGACCCGCAGCAGCCAGTCCTGGATCGGCACGTCGTCGACCTCGACATGCGCCCGTTCGATGGTCGCAAGCACCACCATGTCGGCTGTCGCGTATGCTCCGACCAATTCCTGCTCCAACGTCCCGTTCCTGAAGAAGCGCTTCATCGCCTCCCACCGTTCGCTCGTCATGTCCGAGCCATACGTGGGCGTTCCGCCGAAGGGAGACATCAGCGTGAAGTCGTCCGTAGGCGTGATCAAAGCACGATATCGATCGATATCGCCGAGCATGAGCGCGGCATTCGCTTCCGCGGATCGCCGGACGAGCTCGGCGGCGGCGAAACCTTCGGGAAGCCGGGCCAAGGCGTCGGTCGGGACGGGCCTGGCTGCGGCCGAGCCGAGAACTGAACGTCGTGAGACTGTCATGCGGGTCGCTCCTGCCCGGTTTCCGCCGATGCGAAGCAGCCCACACGCGACCTCGCCTTGTCAGGGTCGCTCTTCAGGGATACTGAATCCAATGATATGATTTCAGCGATATGCTGAATCAAATTGACCTTTCGCGCGTCGATCTCAACCTTCTCGTCCTCTTCGAGGCCGTGCTGTCGGAGCGACACGTGGGCCGGACGGCGGCGCAGCTCAACCTCTCGCCGTCGGCGGTCAGCCACGGGCTCGGCAGGCTGCGCCGCCTTTTCAACGATCCGCTGTTCCTGAGGACACCCAAGGGCGTCGTGCCGACGGCACGCGCGGCCGAATTGGCAGCACCGATTGCCGATGCGCTGGGGCGAGTGCGGAGCATTGTCTCGACGGCAGAGCCGTTCGAACCCGGCAGATCCGTGCGCCGGTTCACGATCGGGACCCCCGACAGTATTTCGGCCGTGATCCTGCCCCCGCTTCTCGCCGAACTGCGACGAACCGCGCCCGGCGTCGATATCGGCGTGCGTCAGATCCTGCCGACACCCGCCCGCGTCTGGCGATCCTCGCTCGCGGAGCTGGAAGCGCGCGAGATCGACATTGCAGTCATTCCCACCGACGACATCCCGGCGCGCTTTGTCGGACGCGTACTCTATGATGAGGATTTCGTCATCGCGACGCGCACCGGGCATCCATTTGCCGATGAACCCACTCTGGAACGATTCTGTGCCATGCAGCACCTGGTGGTGTCGCTCACCGGCGATCCGCATGGCTTTGTCGATGAGTCCCTGGCCAAACAGGGCCTTTCACGACGAATCGCGCTGACTGTCCCGAACTTCATGTTCGCTCTCGCCGTCGTCGCCGAATCCAATCTGATTTCCGCGCTGCCGAGGACATTCGTCGCCGTGCATGGCGGGCGCTTTGGCATCGCCAGCGTGGAAGCGCCGGTGCCGCTGGATCGCTTTCGGGTTCGCGCCGTCGCTCCCAGGGTTGCGATGATGGATGCGGGCTTGGCGTGGCTGTTCAACCTCCTTGGAGCGGCAAAACAGGTTGCTCCAAGGCGCGCGAAACACTCGTCCGCGCAAAAACGGTAGCCTGAAGGATTTTCGGCCTCGATCGCGCGCTTGCAGCGTACCGCACGGTGGATTTGGCGCCCCCTACGGGATTCGAACCCGTGTTTCAGCCTTGAGAGGGCCGCGTCCTGGGCCTCTAGACGAAGGGGGCGAGGCCGGATCGCGGGCTTGTAGTCCATGGGCCGCCGGGATGCAACACCATGAATTTGCCGCTGGCGCGGGTGGCGGTCGGGGCTGGTAGAGTGGCGCTCTCCTCCACCGACGAGGCCAGCCATGACCGACACCCAGCTCGCCCCCAACATGCCCAAGTGGATGGTCGACCACACCGAGCTCTACCTCAAGAGCGGCGGCAAGGAAGGGCACATGTACAAGATCAAGCTGCCCAATCTGCCGGAACGCGAGGTGCCCTCGCTGCTGCTGACCACGCTGGGCCGCAAGTCCGGCAAGAAGTACCTGTTCCCGCTGTTCTACGGACGCCACGGCGGCAGCTACTACATCGTCGCCTCGAAGGGCGGCGCGCCGGAGCATCCCGGCTGGTTCCGCAACATCCTCGCCAACCCCGAGGTCGAGATCCAGGTCGGCACCGAGAAGCTGAAGGCCAAGGCGCGCATCGCCGAGGGCGCCGAGCGCCAGGCGATGTGGACCGATGCGCTGACCTTCTGGCCGCCCTACGCCGACTACCAGGTAAAGGCCGGTTCGCGGCAGATCCCGGTGGTCGTGCTCGACCCGATCAAGTAGCCGCCTCTGCCAGGCGTTGACAGCGCGCGAGGCGCCGCCGCAAGGTGGCGCCAGCGCGCTGTGGGGCGCCTCCTGTCCGCGGCAAGGGAGCCCGCTCCCACCCATTTCAAGGTTTCGATTCGTCGATCCCTTCTTCCGGCCTGTCTCAGCGGACATCAGGCATTGCGGAAGGAAGGTCGTCATGAGCCGCGCGCTCACGCCCCAATCGTCTATCGACACGCTGAAGAAGGAAGCCAAGCGCTGGCTCAAGGCGTTGCGGGCCGGTGACGCCGACGCGCGTGCGCGCCTGCTGGCCGCGACGCCTGCCGCATCCGCGCCGCCCACGCTGCGCGACGTGCAGCATGCGCTCGCGCGCGAGCACGGCCTGTCGGGCTGGACCGCACTGAAGCAGGCGCTCGACGACTTCGCCCTGGCCAGGCGCTCGCGTGCCGAGCACGTCGAGATCGTGCTGCGCGCATCGTGGCAGGGCGGCGACAGTGAAGCCGCGCGGCGCATCCTGGCGCGATGGCCCGAGATCAGCACCGACTCGATGCACATCGCTGTCGCATCAGGCAATCTCGGCGAGGTTCGACGCCGCATCGCCGCCAATCCGTCAGCCGCGATCACCAGGGGCGGATCGCTCGACTGGGAACCCCTGCTCTACCTCGCCTACGCCCGCCTGCCCGGCGGCGATAGGCACGCGATCGATATCGCCCGCCTGCTGCTCGACCACGGCGCCAACCCCATGGCCGAGTTCAACGATGGCTGGGACAATTCGTTCAAGGTGCTGACCGGCGTCATCGGTCAGGGCGAGGGCGACCGGTCCGGCCATCCGCAGGCGCGCGCGCTGGCCGAGCTGCTGATCGAACGCGGCGCCGATCCCTACGACTCGCAAACGCTCTACAACACCTCGATCACGCGCGACGAGACCGACTGGCTCGACTTCCTGTGGAGCCACTGCGAGCAACGCGGCCGCCTGGAGGCATGGCGGACGGCGCCGCAGCCATCGATCGGCGGCCGCCTTCTGCTGAACCCGCTCGACTACCTGCTGGGCAACGCCGTCGCCTACAGCCACGTCAGGCGTGCGGACTGGCTGCTGCAGCACGGGGCGAACGCCGATGGCCCGCATGCCTATTCCGGTCGGCCACTGCGCGAGGAAGCACTGGTGTATGGCCACGTCGAGATGGCCGACCTGCTGGTGCGCCACGGCGCGGCGACGCCGCCGCTTCAGGGCAAGACCGCGTTCCAGGCCGCGTGCATGCGCCTGGATCGGGACGCCGCGCGCGCAGTCGCGGCGGAACATCCGGAATGCCTGCTCGATGCCGAGGTGATGCTGACTGCCGCGCGCAAGGGCCGCGCCGACGTCGTGGCGCTGCTGCTGGAGCTGGGCGTCGATGTCGACGTCGCCGACGAAGGCCAGCAACGCGGCATCCAGATCGCCGTGCTGGGCAATTCGCTGGAGGTCGTGAAATTGCTGGCCGCGCACGGCGCCGATATCGACCGGCCGACCTTGCGTGTTGGTGGCGGCGCGATGGGATATGCCGCGCACTTCCAGCGCCGGGAGATCGCCGAATTTCTCGCGCCGCTCAGCCGCGACGTGTGGGAGCTCACCTATCTCGGCATGACGGCTCGGCTGAAGGAACTGCTCGCAGAGGACCGGGCACTGGCGAATCTGGCCAGTCCGAAATACGGCATGACGCCATTGTTCTGCCTGCCCGACGATGAAGACCTGGCGCTCGCGGTCACGGAACTGCTGCTCACCTATGGAGCCGACCCCAACGCGAAGAACAAGGACGGCGTCACCGCCGAACAGGCTGCGCAGCGACGCGGCATGGTCGACGCTGCCGACCTGATGCGCGGCGAGGACGCGGATTAGGCGTCGAAGAACACCGTCTCGCGATCGCCCTGCATGTGGATGTCGAAGCGGTAGGTGCTGCCGTCGCGCCTGGCGATCAGCGTGTCGCGCCGCTCGGCCGGCACGCTCTGCAGCACCGGGTCGGCGGCGTTGGCCGCCGCCTCGTCGGCGAAGTAGATGCGTGTATAGGCGTGCAGCAGCAGGCCGCGCATGAAGACGATGACGTTGATGTGCGGCGCCTGCCGGGCATCGACGCGGCCGGGCTTGATAGTGTCGAAGATGAAGCGGTGCTCGGGGTCGGTGCCGGTACCGACGCGGCCGAAGCCCTT
>CAYNOF010000854.1:0-18045 GCA_964398335.1 uncultured Rhizobiaceae bacterium | reverse complement strand
GGTTCTTCGCGCGCATGGCGCCGGTCACCGGGCTCGTCGCGTGGTTCGAGCAAGACGCCGTACGACAGGATCCTGGTCCGGCCCCGTGGCTCGACGACATCGCGCGCTACGCCGCGTCGTTGGCGATTTTCGACGATGTCGATACGGCGCTGCCGGTGCTCGAGCTGGCCCTGCGGCTCGGCTGGGACAAGCGACGTCAGTACCCTGAAGTGCTGGACTGGCGCCCCGAAACGCCGTTGGCGACGGCGTTGGCTGGCGCGGGTCGCCTGTCGGAATCGTGGCGATTGATCGACGGCTTCGCCACCAGCTACGACGCGATCGATCTGAAGGCACGCGCATCGCTCGCTTTCCTGACTGGGCGTAACCTCGGGGCGCGCCACCCCGCGCATCCGCCGCATCGGGTATCGTTGCCATGAAATTCCTCGACGAAGCCAAGGTGTTCGTCCGTTCCGGCGCCGGCGGGCCCGGATCGGTGAGCTTCCGGCGCGAGAAGTTCATCGAGTATGGCGGCCCCGACGGCGGTGACGGCGGCAAGGGCGGAGACTTCGTCGTCGATTGCGTCGATGGCCTGAACACGCTGTTCGTCTACCGCTACCAGAAGCATTTCAAGGCCGAGCGCGGCCACCACGGCATGGGCGAGAACCGTACCGGCGCCCACGGCAAGGACCTCGTGCTGCGGCTGCCGCGCGGCACCCAGGTGCTGAGCGAGGACAAGGAGACGGTGCTCGCCGACCTGACCGAGATCGGCCAGCGCGTCGTGCTGCTCGAGGGCGGCGCCGGCGGCGCCGGCAACACGCGCTACAAATCCTCGATCAACCGCGCGCCGCGCCGCGCCGGGCCGGGCGGCGAGTTCCAGGAAATGTGGATCTGGCTCAGGCTGAAGCTGATCGCCGATGCCGGGCTGATCGGCCTGCCCAATGTCAGCAAGAGCACCTTCCTCGCCGCCGTCACGCGCGCCAAGCCCAAGATCGCCGACTACCCCTTCACCACGCTGCATCCCAATCTCGGCGTGGTGAGGAGCGACGATGCCGAGTTCGTGCTCGCCGACATCCCCGGCCTGATCGAGGGCGCCAGCGAAGGCGCCGGGCTGGGCACGCGCTTCCTCGGCCATGTCGAGCGCTGCGCCGGCCTGCTGCACCTGGTCGACGGCACGCAGGACGACGTCGCCGGCGCGTACCGCACCGTGCGCGCCGAGCTGCGTGCCTATGGCGGCAACCTCGCGCGCAAGAAGGAGATCGTGGCGCTCAACAAGATCGACGCGCTCTCGCCCGAGGAGATCGAGACCAAGCGCGCCGCGCTGGCCAAGGCCGCGCGCAAGAGCGTGTACACCATCTCCGGCGCCTCGGGCGCGGGCATCCCCGAGGTCCTGCGCGCCCTGCGCAAGCTCGCCGACGAGCGGCGCCGGAAGGCGGCGGCGTGAGCGTCGGCGACAAGCGGCTGGCCGGCGCCAGGCGCGTCGTGCTGAAGATCGGCTCGTCGCTGATCGTCGACGAGAGCAGCGGCGTGGTGCGCCACGACTGGCTCGACGCGCTGGCCGACGATATCGCGCGGCTGCGCGGATCGGGCGCGGAGATCGTGGTCGTGTCGTCGGGCGCGATCCGGCTGGGTCGCGCGAAGCTCGGCCTGCCGCGCGGCGCGCTCAGGCTGGAGCAGAAGCAGGCCGCCGCCGCCGTGGGCCAGATCGGCCTGGCACAGGCCTGGCAGCAGACCTTGGCGCGCCACGACATCGTCGCCGCGCAATTGCTGCTGACGCTCGAGGACAGCGAGGCGCGCGAGCGGTATTTGAACGCGCGCCACACCTTGACGGAGCTGCTCGGGCAGCACGCCGTGCCGGTGATCAACGAGAACGACACGGTGGCCACCGCCGAGATCCGCTTCGGCGATAACGACCGGCTCGCCGCGCGCGTGGCAGAGATGACCAGCGCCGATGCGCTGGTGCTGTTCTCCGACATCGACGGGCTCTACAGCGCCGATCCGCGCCGCGATCCCAAGGCCGAGTTCATCCCCGAGGTGCGCCGCATCACATCGGAGATCGAGGCGATGGCCGGCGTGGCGCAGAACGAGCTCAGCAATGGCGGCATGGTGACCAAGCTGATGGCCGCGCGCATCACCATGGCCGCGGGCTGCCGCATGGCGATCGTCGACGGCGGCAGGCTCAATCCGCTCGCCGCCCTGCTCGACGGTGCCGCGCGCTGCACCTGGTTCCTGCCCGCCGCCACGCCGCAGACCGCGCGCAAGCGCTGGATCGGCGGCACGCTCAAGCCCGCCGGCACGCTCACCGTCGACGACGGCGCGGCCCGCGCGTTGAACGCCGGCAAGAGCCTGCTGCCCGCCGGCGTCGTGTCGGTCGACGGCGAGTTCGCCGCCGGCGCGCCTGTCCTGGTGCAGGACCGCGCCGGCCGCACCCTGGCGCGCGGGCTGGTGGCCTACGCCGCCGAAGATGCGCGCAGAATCGCCGGCCGCAAGAGCGCGGAGATCGAGAAGGCGCTGGGCTGGCGCGGTGCCGACGAGCTGATCCATCGCGACGACCTGGCAATGGAGTGACGCGGCACGCCGCTTGCGAGTCCGTCGCGTGGGCGGTGTCCATGGACAGCGCCCCTTGAGGCTCGCCATACTGCCCGTCGCCTGCGGCCGGCACGGCGGTGTGTCGCCTGGCGTTGGGGAGTAGACCATGAGGACGATTTTCACATCGCGTCTCGTGCGCGCGGCATTGGCCGGCGCCGCGCTCGCGTTGGCCGCGCCGACGAGCGCCGCACTGGCGCAGGAGAAGGTGCTGAAGGCGGTGATGCACGCCGATGTGCGTGTCATCGATCCGATCTGGACGACCCAGACCATCGCCAACATCCACGGCATGATCGTCTACGACACCCTGTTCGGCAACGATGCCAACCAGGTGCCCAAGCCGCAGATGGTCGACAAGTACGAGATCAGCGCCGACAGGCTGACCTACACCTTCACCCTGCGCGACGGGCTGAAGTTCAGCGACGGCTCACCGGTGACGACCAAGGATGTCATCGCCTCGCTCAGGCGCTGGGGCAAGAAGGACGGCGTCGGCATCCGCCTATTCTCCTTCGTCGGCTCGCTCGACGCGCTCGACGACAAGACCTTCAAGATGGTGCTGACCAAGCCCTATGGCATGGTGCTGGAGTCGCTGGGCAAGACCAACTCCTCGGTCGCCATCATCATGCGCGAGAAGGAGGCGATGACCGATCCCAACACCCAGGTGAAGGAATCGATCGGCTCGGGCCCCTTCATGATGCTGAAGGACCAGTGGGTGCCGGGCAGCAAGGCGGTCTACGTCAAGAACCCCTACTACGTGCCGCGCCCCGGCAACGAGCCGCCCTCGTCCTTCGCCGGCAGCAAGATCGCCGGCGTCGACCGCATCGAGCTGGTGTGGATCGCCGATTCGCAGACCGCGATGTCGGCGCTGATCAACGGCGAGGTCGATTTCTACGAGAACCCCGGCATCGACTTCCTGCCCGTCCTGTCGAAGGCCAAGGGCGTGAAGCTGATGAAGACCGGCAACCTCGACAGCACCTACGGCATCATCCGCCTGAACCACCTGCATCCGCCGTTCAACAACATCAAGGCGCGGCAGGCGATGTACCACCTGATCAACCAGGAGGACTTCCTGCGCGCCATCATCGGCGATGCCGAGTACTACAAGGTCTGCTACAGCATGCTGACCTGCGGCTCGCCGATGTCGAGCGACGCCGGCACGGCGATGGTCAAGGACTACGATCCCAAGAAGGCGCTGCAGATGCTGAAGGAGGCCGGCTACAAGGGCGAGCCGATCACCATCCTCGCCGCCACCGACCACAACACCATCACGCCGGCCACCCAGGTGCTGATCCAGGCGATGCGCGAGGCCGGCATCAACCTCGACGTGCAGTCGATGGACTGGGGCTCGGTCGTGTCGCGCCGCGCCAAGAAGGAGCCGCCCTCGCAGGGCGGCTGGAACATCTTCGTCACAACCACGGGCGGCGTCGGCACGGCCGATCCGGTGCTGCACACCTGGATCGGCGCGGCCTGCGACAAGGGCCTGTTCGGCTGGCCGTGCGACGCCAAGATCGAGGAGCTGCGCAACGCCTACGCCTTCGCGCAGACCATGGACGAGAAGAAGAAGATCGCCCGCGAGCTGCAGGAGCGCGCGATCGAGCAGGTCGTCTACCTGCCCTTCGGCCAGTGGACCACGCCGCTCGCCTACCGTGCCGACCGCATCGAGGGCATCGTGCCCAACACCGGCCTCGCCGTGCTCTGGGGCATCCGGAAGAAGTAGAAGTATATGGTCGTCCTGAGCGCAGCGCAGGACCTGGCGGTATCGCGGCCACACCGATGCATCGTGTCCGCCCGCACCACCGCCAGGTCCTGCGCTGCGCTCGGGACGACGCCTGAGTTCGCAGCATGACCGCGTACATCATCCGCCGCCTGTTCGCGACCCTGCCGGTCATGGCGGTGGTGACGATCTTCGTCTTCTTCCTGCTGCGCCTGGCGCCGGGCGATCCGGCGGCGATCATCGCCGGCGACGAAGCCACCGCCGCCGACCTCGAGGCGGTGCGCATCAAGCTCGGCCTGAATCTGCCGATCTACGAGCAGTTCGGCCTGTGGCTCTGGCGCCTGTTGCAGGGCGATCTCGGCGTGTCGATCTTCTCCGACCTGCCGGTGGCGCGGCTGATCGCGCAGCGCGTCGAGCCCACCGTGGCGCTCACCCTGTCGACGCTGTTCGTCGCCGTGGCGCTGGCGATCCCGGTGGGCGTGATCGCCGCCTGGCAGGCGCGCAAGCTGGCCGATCGCGCGGTGATGATCTTCGCCGTGCTGGGCTTCGCCATCCCCGGCTTCCTCGCCGCCTATATCCTGATCTGGATCTTCGCGGTGAAGCTGCAGCTCCTGCCGGTGCAGGGCTACCGGCCGATCGGCGAGGGCTTCTGGCCCTTCCTCGAAAGCCTGATCCTGCCCTCGATCGCGCTGGGCGTGACCTACATGGCGCTGATCGCGCGCATCACGCGCGCCTCGATGCTCGAGGTGCTGTCGCAGGACTATATCCGCACCGCCAACTCCAAGGGCCTGGCGACCAGGCGCGTGCTGCTGCTGCATGCGCTGAAGAACGCCGCCGTGCCCATCGTCACCGTCATCGGCATCGGCATCGCGCTGCTGATCTCGGGCGTGGTGATCACCGAGACGGTGTTCAACATCCCCGGCCTCGGGCGCCTCACCGTCGATGCGGTGCTGAAGCACGACTACCCGATCGTGCAGGGCCTGATCATGGTGTTCGCCGCCGCCAAGGTGCTGATCAACCTGATGATCGACATCTCCTACGCCTTCCTCGACCCGCGCATCCGGTACTGAGCATGGTCGCCGTCCCCTCCGACGCCACGCTGGCGTCCGGCACAGAAACGCCGCCATCCCTGGCGCGGCGCATCTGGACGCCGATCCGGCGCAATCCCACGATCTTCGCCGGCGCCGTGCTGCTGTCGATCCTCGTCAGCCTCGCGATCCTCGCACCGTGGCTCACCGTCGATCCGCTGAAGCAGAACACGCTGGTGCGCCTGCGCGAGCCCTCGGCGCGCTTCTGGTTCGGCACCGACCAGTTCGGACGGGACATCTTCGCGCGGACCCTGCACGGCGCGCGCGTCTCGCTGGTCGTCGGCATCTCGGTGGCGGCGTTCTCGGCCGTGATCGGCCTGGCGCTGGGCATCGTCTGCGGCTATTTCCGCCGCGTCGACGGCATCGTCATGCGCGTCATGGACGGCATCATGGCGATCCCCTCTATCCTGCTGGCGATCGCGCTGATCACGCTGACGCGGCCCGGCCTGTTCATCGTCATCGTCGCCATCGTCATTCCCGAGGTGCCGCGCGTCGTGCGTGTCGTGCGCTCGGTGGTGCTCAGCATCCGCGCCCAGCCCTATATCGAAAGCGCCATCGCCGGCGGCACGCGCGGCACCAAGCTGCTGGTGCGCCACATCCTGCCCAACACCCTGGCGCCGCTGATCGTACAGTCGACCTTCGTCTGCGCCGCCGCGATGCTGATCGAGGCCGGCCTCTCCTTCCTCGGCGCCGGTGTGCCGCTGGAGATCCCGAGCTGGGGCAACATCATCGCCCAGGGCCGCAGCTTCTTCCTGCGCGCGCCGTGGTGCATCTTCATCCCCGGCGCCTTCCTCGCGCTCACCGTGCTGGCGGTGAACCTGCTGGGCGACGGCCTGCGCGACCGGCTCGACCCGCGGCTGGCGAGGCGCATGTGAGCATCCTCTCGGTCCGCGATCTCGCGACGCATTTCCATACGCGCGACGGCATCATCCGCGCCGTCGACGGCGTCTCCTTCGATCTCGATGCGGGTGAGACCCTGGGCATCGTCGGCGAATCGGGCTGCGGCAAGTCGGTGACGGCGCTCACCATCATGCGCCTGATCCCGCCCGAGACCGCGCGCATCGTGCGCGGCTCGGTCCAGTTCGAGGGCCGCGAGCTCACGCGCCTGGGCGAAGAGCAGATGCGCGAGATTCGCGGCAAGAGCATCTCGATGATCTTCCAGGAGCCGATGACCAGCCTGAACCCGGTGCTGACCGTCGGCACGCAGATCGCCGAGAACGTCTGGCGCCACACCGGCGTGGGCAAGCAGCAGGCACGCGAGCGCGCGCAGGCGATGCTCGACCTCGTGGGCATCGCCGACTCACGCCGCCGGCTCGACGAGTACCCGCACCAGCTCTCCGGCGGCATGCGCCAGCGCGTGATGATCGCCATTGCGCTCAGCTGCGATCCGCGCGTGCTGATCGCCGACGAGCCGACCACGGCGCTCGACGTCACCATCCAGGCGCAGATCCTCGATCTGATGCTCGAGCTCAAGGAGAAGCTGGGCACCGCGATCATCATGATCACGCACGATCTTGGCGTCGTCGCCGAGACGACGCAGCGCGTGGTGGTGATGTACGCCGGCCGCAAGGTCGAGGAAGCACCGGTCGAGGAGCTCTTCGCCCGTCCGCTGCATCCCTACACGCACGGCCTGATGCGCGCGATCCCGCGGCTGGACATCGATGCCGAGACCGCCGGCCGAAGGCCGCGCCTGAAGGAAATCCCCGGCATGGTGCCGCGACTGGATCGGCCGATCGCCGGCTGTCCCTTCGCGCCACGCTGCGACTTCGCCACCGAACGCTGCCGCGTCGAGGCGCCGCCGCTGGAGGATCACGGCAAGGGCCACCTCGCGGCCTGCTGGGAAACCGCGCGCGTGCAGGCGGTGGCGGCATGAGCGATGCGCCCAGCCTGGAAGTGCGCGACCTGGTCAAGCACTTCCCGATCCATAGCGGCCTGCTGCAGCGGCGTACCGGCGCGGTCAAGGCGGTCGACGGCGTGAGTTTCGCCATCCGCCGCGGCGAGACCCTGGGGCTTGTCGGCGAGTCCGGCTGCGGCAAGTCCACCGTGGGCAAGACCGTGCTGAAGCTGGTCGAGCCGACCTCGGGCCAGATCCTGCTCGACGGCGAGGACGTCACGCATCTTTCGCCCGGCCGCATGTGGCACCACCGCCGGCGCATCCAGACGGTGTTCCAGGACCCCTACTCCTCGATGAACCCGCGGCTGAAGGTCGGCACCATCGTCGGCGAGCCGCTGGAGAATTTCGGCATCGCCAGCGGCCGCGAGAAGGACGAGCGCGTCGCCAAGCTGCTGGATCGCGTCGGCATGCGGCCCGACGCGATGAATCGCTTCACCCATGAATTCTCCGGCGGCCAGCGCCAGCGCCTGGGCATCGCCAAGGCGCTGGCGGTGAACCCCGACGTGATCGTCGCCGACGAGCCGGTCTCGGCGCTCGACGTCTCGGTGCAGGCCCAGGTGCTGAACCTGCTGATCGACCTGCAGGACGAGTACAAGCTCGCCTACCTGTTCATCAGCCACGACCTGGCGGTGATGCGCCATATCAGCCATCGCATCGCCGTGATGTATCTCGGCCGCATCGTCGAGCTGACCGACAAGCGCACCTTGTTCTCGATGCCGATGCATCCCTACACCGAGGCGCTGCTGTCTGCCGCGCCGGTGCCGGATCCGTCGAAAAAGAAGGCGCGACGCATCATCGTGCAGGGCGACGTGCCCAGCCCGGCCAAGCCGCCGCCGGGCTGCCACTTCCACACACGCTGCCCCTATGCCCTGCCCAAGTGCAAGGTCGAGGTGCCGAAGCTGATCGAGGTGGCTGAGGGCCACCACGTCGCCTGCCTGCGCCGTCCGGTCGGCGCATCGCCGGAGCCGCTGACGCCAAGCGTATAGTCAGAGCGTCACGCGGCCATCGATGCAGGTGATGGTGCGACCACCGATCCACACGTCGTCGCCCGCGCGCTCGACATGCACGCGGCCGGCGCGGCCCAGCGCCGTGCCCTGGCTCGCGACATAGCTCGGCGGCGCCAGGCCGGCGCCGATCAGCCACTGCGCCACGCCGGCGTTCAGGCTGCCGGTCACCGGGTCCTCGGTGGAGCGGCTGGGTACGAAAGCGCGCAGCTCGAACTGCGCATCGCTGCCATCGCTGTTCGGATCCCATGGCCCGACGACACCGGGCTTCAGGTCGGCCAGCGCCGCATGATCGGGTCGCAAGGCCAGCACCGCCGCTCGGCTGTCCAGCATCACGCCGATCCATCCCGGGCCGTTGTCGCACCATTGCGACGCCTTGATCGCAGCGCGCTCGATACGCAGGCCCTTGGCGATGCGCTGGAGCGTCGCCTCCTCGACGTCGCCGGAGCGGCGTAGCGGCGGCGCGGCGAAGGCGAGGCGATTGGCATCGCGCTTGATGCGGATCAGGCCGGCGGCGCATTCCTGCACGACATGGCCGGCCTTGGGCGTGTTGCCGGCGTTGAGCCACACCTGGCAGCTGCCCAGCGTGGGATGGCCGGCGAAGGGCAACTCGCGCTCGGGCGTGAAAATGCGCACGCGGTAGTCGGCGCCGGCTTGCGTCGGCTTGAGCAGGAACGTGGTCTCGCTGAGGTTGGTCCAGTTGGCGAAGGCCGCCATCGCCGCGTCGGAAAGACCGTCGGCACCGATCACCACGGCGAGCGGATTGCCCTTCAACGGGGCGGAAGCAAAGACGTCGACCTGCTGGAAGGAAAACGAAGGCATCGAATCTCCTAAATCGGACCACTGAAGGAATCGGCGAACCAGGCGCGCTTGGCGGCATCGTCGCGCGCCGTCCTGAGATAGCGGCGCCAGACCTGCTGCTCGTGCCACACCGCGCCCATTTCCCAAACGCAATAGGTGCCGCGGTGCGGGCCGGGACGCGGGAACAGCTCGAAGTCGGATTGCGTGCGCGTGTCGTGGGCGTAGACGCTTTCCCAGAGCTCGTTCTCGTTGCGCCAGGTGTTGAGGATCAGGAAGTAGAAATCGTTGTGGCCGCAGCGGTGCAGGATCACGAAGCCGAGGTCGGTTGAGACGTCGATGCGGCCGCAAGCGGCCTCGCGTTCCAGATAGCTTCGACCGAGCTGGCGAATCGCGTCGGGCACCGGCGTCTCGGGATAGGCGACGTCGTACCATTTGAGCCGACCGCCCCCGAGCGACATCGGCGTTGAAGGCATGATGTGCTTGTCGCGATGAACGTAATCAGGCGCGACATTGGCGATCGTCGAGAAATCATCCATCCCTGCACCCTCGACAACCAAGATACCTTCCGGCACTCTTCCGCGCCCAACGCCGATCCGCAAGGCCATGGCCTATTTGTCGCCCCGGTTCGATCATGATGTTTTTGTCAGCTATTCGCATGCTGACCCGGATGGGATCGGCCGTTCACCGTTCAAGACATGGTCGCAGCTCCTCGTCACGGAGCTGATCGCCGAGATTCGATCGCTGTCGGCCGACTTCCGTGCCATCGACGTATTCATTGATCGCGATCTCGATCCTACAACAACCCTCACCGATGAGCTAAAGCGGCGCGTCGATCGCTCGGCCGTCCTCATGATCCTGATGTCGGAGTACTATCTCGAATCGGTGTGGTGCGCCGCCGAACGCGACTGGTTCGACAGACAGGTCCGCGACCGGCGCGACATGACAAGCCGCGTCTTCGTGATTCGCGCGGTCCCGACCGACGAGGCACGTTGGCCCCACTCGTTGCGCGATAGCGGCGGGCACGCTCTGCCCGGCTTCCGGTTTCATCCGCCCCCCGAGCGACCCGATGACGTGGTCGCGCCCTATGGCTTTCCCGATCTCGTCGAACGCAACGAGGCCTTTCGCCGCGAGCTTGCCCAGTTGCGGACCTGGTTGACCCGCCGCTTGCGCGAGCTGCGCGCAGCGCAGGCGACCGACGCGGCGAAATCCACCACCGCGGTGCCGCCACGGTCTTCGAGGCTCTATCTGCACGCACCGTCAGCCGACGACGCGGTCCGTGCGCAAATCGCCGCGCAGCTGCGCGAGGCCGGCTACATTGTCGTTGAGCCTGCCGGTACGCCTCAGCTGGGCGACCCGCTTCGCAACAGTCTCGTTGAGCGCGACGCGCGCCTGGCCGCCGCGCGGCGCTGCGATGCGCTCCTGATGGTGCGAGCGCGCGCAGAGAGCTCGTTCGACCAGGGCGATCTGTTCGACATCGGCGTCGACGAGCGCGAGCAGATCGAGGCCGCGCGCGGGGCGGCGATGCCGGCGGCAATTCTGGATCTTGCCGAGACGCCGCCGCCTGCCATGGAAGCGTTCGGCGTCTCCCGGCTGGATGCGCGAGCACATGGCTGGACGCAGGCTCTCGCGTCCTGGCTTCGACAAGCGCTCGCTGCCCGGGCACCAACTTGAGCGACGACGACGCTCTTACTGGACGTCCCGCCCGTCCCTACCCGGGGCTGCGGCCGTTCGAGACCGGCGAATGGTCGATCTTCCTCGGCCGCGAGCGGATGACAGACGAAGTCCTGCGCCGGCTCGGTGAGCGTCGAATCGTGGTGGTGCATGGACGCTCGGGAGCCGGCAAGTCCTCGCTTGTGCGGGCGGGCGTCATCCCACGGCTGACACGCCTGCATCGCCGGGCCGGCCTCGCGCTTCGCGTCGTCATCATGCGGCCATCCGGAGGGCCGCTGTGGAACCTTGCGCGAGCAATGGCGGACGCGGTTGACCGGGCCAACGACATCGAGGTGGTCAGCGACATCCGGCGCCGTTTCGACGCCGACGGCGCACGTCTGTCGGCCCTACTCGCTGCTCTCGATCCTGACACCCGCCGGCCCGCTTGCCTGCTGATCGATCAATTCGAGGAATTGCTAGTCCAGGCCAGAGGGCCTGGCCACGACGAAGCCGAGCTCTTCGTCGAGCTGTTGGCCGGTGCGATGGAACGACGGGAAGGCGAAGCCGATCTGCGCATATTGGTGACGATGCGGTCGGAGTTCCTGGGCGACTGCGCCCGCTTCGATGGCCTCGCCGAGCTGGTCAACGAATCCCAGTATCTGTTGCCGCGCATCGGGCGCGAGGAACTGCGCCGCGCGATCCGCCGCCCGGCGGAACTGTATGGCGGCGCGGTCGATTCCGCGCTTGTCGACAGGTTGCTGGCCGACACGATGGGCAACGCCGACGAGCTGCCCCTCATCCAGCACGCCCTGATGATCATGTGGGACGAAGCCCGCGACCAATCCCCGACGGCGCCTACATTGTCCCGCCAGCGATATGACCAGCACCCGGCCGGACTGGCGGGCATCCTGTCCGATCACGCGGATCGCCTTTACGACTCGCTCGTGACTGATGGAATCGAGGCCGATCTGATCGAGCGGATATTCCGGGTCCTGACGGACATCGATTCCGAAGGCAGGGCGATCCGCCGGCCGTGTAGCTTCCGCGAGCTGATGGCGATCGTCGATCCGGATGGCGCGCTGGAAAGGTCCGTGCAGCGCATCCTGGAAACCTTCGCGAAGGACGGCGCCTCGTTCATCGTCGGCATCCCCGGTGCCTTCGAACGGCCCGATGTGCTCGTCGACATCGGCCACGAGGCCTTCATCCGTTGCTGGCGACGCATCAGTGACCCTGTCGAAGGATGGTTGATACGCGAGTTCCAGGATGGTCTGACCTGGCGGGCGCTCCTCGTTCAAGCGCGAGATTTCCAGAAGAATGCCGATAGCACGTTGTCGGCGACCACGACGGAAGAGCGCGAGCGATGGCTCGCACGCGTGTCGCCGAGATGGACTGAAAGGCATGGTGGCGGCCGGGATATCGTCGAAGCGCTGATGATGGCGAGCCGCGATGCCCGAGAGGAGATGCAGGCCGCCACAGCGCGGGCTGCCGCCACCGAAGCGCAGGTACTGATCGGCGAGTCGCTGGCGGTCAACCGCCTGGCGCGGGACCACCTCTCCGCAGGACGCGCCGAAGCGGCGCTCGTGCTGGCATCGTCGGCGCTGCCCTATGATGGCAGCCGGCCTCTGGTGCCTGAGGCGGTCGGTACGCTCGTGCTCGCTCTTCAGCAGCATCTCGGCATCGTCACCATACGGCCCGAAGGCGAAGGACCGGCGTGCTTCTCGCCCGACCAGTCGCTGCTGGCGACAGCTTCGTGGACCAGGGTGCAGGTATGGTCGGTCGAGAGCGGCCTCGAGCTCTTCCAATGGAACACGGGCGCCCCGATCGAAAGCATCGAGTTCGCCGCCAGCGGCGCCACGCTCATCGTGCGGCTGTACAACACGATCCAGTTCTGGCGGGTCTTCGAGGAGCGCCTGATCGACGAGATTGTCGGCAAGGAGCCCCTGGTCAAGACAGTGCTGTCGCTGGATGGCAGCCGCCTGCTCGTCTGCGAGAACGCCTCGATCACATCCTTGACCGTGTCGCTTTGGGATACGGCGACAGGCCGATGCGTTTATTCGTCCCTCGGGTCAGACAACGCGATCAGGGCCGTGGCATTTCACACCGACGGCAGACAGCTGGCCCTCGTCGCCGGCGGCTACCGGCTTGTCCGGATCGACTGCGTTTCCGGCTCGGTGTTGTCCGACCGCACCCTGCTGGACGTCGCGATAACCACCCGCGGTTACGCCGATCCTGTGTCCTGCATCGCGTTCTCGCCCGACGGCGAGCGACTCGCCATGGCGGATCACTCCGGCATGGTGACGTTGTGGGAGACGGCTTCGGGGCGTTCGATCGACGCCGTGCGCATGGGCGACAATGATGCTCTGACCCATCAGTACAGTCGCGACATCGTCGTTGCCCCGCGCGGCAATCGCCTGCTCGTGCGGGGCCTGTCCGACGCCTGGATCTGGCCCACGGCCAGCGACATCAGCGATGACATGAGGAAGCTCGAAGGCCAGTTCCACGAATATCGCTTCTCCCCGGATGGCATGCGAATTCTTGCTCGGGCGGAAAACCGCACAAGACTGTGCGACGCCGGCACGGGCTCGTACCGGGACCTCGAAGGGAATTCCGCGGAGTTTTCGCCCGACGGCCAGTATCTGCTGACCATCGACGGCCCCTTGATCCGGATCTACGACGCCGAGCGAGACCAGTTTTCGGCCACTCTCGAGAGCGCCGGTAGCCCGATCGCTTCGGCAGCGTTCTCCCCGGACTCGAAGCGCATCGTCGCCACGTCCGCCAATGGTGTCGTGCGGGTCTGGGAGCTGGTGACGCAGCGCGAGTTGGCCAGCCTGCGTGTTCAGGACGTCGAGATGCGGTCCGCGCGCTATTCGGGCGACGGCCGCGTGATCCTGGTCCATGGGTCGGACAGGGCGCTTCGCCTGTGGACCGGCGTCGAGACCGCGATCCATCTCGACACCCGGTGGGGACGCCACTACGTCTTCTCGCCGGACGGCAATTTGCTGCTTGCGGACATCGGCCAGACCTCGGACAGCGTGTGGACGGACACCTTTCTGCTGATGGATATCCCGGCAGGATCGATTCGCGCTCGCGTTCCCGGCAACAAGAGCGAGGGCAGGTCGAAAGCCGTCTTCTCGCGCGACGGCAAGCGGCTCCTGGTTCATGCCGCCGACCAGGCAATGGTGTGGGACGTGGCTGCGTCCGCACGGCTGGGTTCACGCTATATCGGCCTCCACGCGAGATCGCCGGGCTATCTGTCCGCCGATGGAGCCCTGGTGCTCAGCCTCAACGCGGAAGAGCGGCGGATCGAGCTCTGGGACGCCAGCACGGGCGAGCTGTTGCAAGCCGTCGGCATGCCCAGCGTCGACAAGTACTTCCAAAGCAAGGAGGCGCCCGGTGTCATGACCGTGCGCGAAATCGTCCGAGATGACGGATCCGGCTCGGACCACACGACGGTGTTCGAGTCTCTCTGGGATGTCCTCTCGCGAAATCCGGCCTTGATGGAGCAGATCGAACATCTGATCCCGGTGTCTGCGGCTTCCGCCTGCGGCCGTTTCGTTGTGGTGCAATCGCCGGATCGCCGGCATCCGCTTGTCGCCAGGCGCAGCGGACTGCCGGTGGCTTCGCTCGATGCCGCGGGCGATGCGACCTTCTCTCCGGATGGCAGCCTGCTGGCGCTGTTCCAGCAGACCATCCGAATCATCGAATCCGAGACCGGGGAAGAGCGCGCCGTCCTGTCCGGACACACGACGAGTGTCGCCACCGTCGATTTCAGTGACGACGGCAAGCGCATCGTCTCGGCCGACCACAATGGAACGGCGCGAGTCTGGCGCACGGACGGCACCTGTGAAATCGTCCTCGAAATTCCCGATCATCGGATATTCAGCGCGAAGTTCGCCGACGCCGGCACGCTGATTCGCCTGGTGATGGAAAAGGACTACAGCGTGTACCTGCGATCGATATGGATCGGATCGGACGTCGAAACCCTGATCCAGACGGCACGCGGCTACCTGCCCATTGACCTTTCCGGCGAGCGACCTCTCGAGGCGCCCCTGAGCAGCATGCAGGTCGGCGTGAGGATGCGCTTCGACTGACGGCGATGCGGTTGACCGGGGGCTGACGCCCTTGTCGGTTTGGCCTATAACCGCCGCGACATGAACGCTGAGACAAAAACCCGGGACGACGGCGTTGCGGCCCTGGTCGCCGACATGGGCGCGCGCGCCCGTGGCGCGGCGGCGTCGCTGCGCGTGGCCCCGACCGCGGCCAAGAACGCCGCCCTGGTCGAGGCGGCGCGGCTGATCCGTGCCGAGGCCGCGTCGATCCTCCAGGCCAATGCCAGGGACATGGCGGCGGCCCGCGAGCGCGGCCTGACCGCCGCCCTGCTCGACCGGCTGGAGCTCAATCCGTCGCGCGTCGAGGCCATGGCGCATGGGCTCGACGACATCGTCGCCCTGCCCGACCCGGTCGGCCAGACAATCGAGGAATGGTCGCGGCCGAACGGCCTGAAGATCGCCCGCGTGCGCGTGCCGATCGGCTGCATCGGAGTCATTTACGAATCGCGGCCCAATGTCACCGCTGACGCCGGCGCGCTCTGCCTGAAATCGGGCAACGCGGTGATCCTGCGCGGTGGCTCGGAGAGCTTCCATTCCTCGCGCGCCATCGTCGCCTGCCTGCGCCGCGGTCTCACCAAGGCCGGCCTGCCCGAGGATTGCGTGCAATTGGTGCCGACCACCGACCGCGCCGCAGTGGGCGAGATGTTGCGCGCCACCGAGCATCTCAACCTGATCGTGCCGCGCGGCGGCAAGCCGTTGATCGAGCGCGTGATGGCCGAGAGCCGCGTGCCAGTGCTCAAGCATTTCGACGGGCTGTGCCATGTCTACGTCGATCGCGACGCCGATATCGCCATGGCGCGCGACGTGGTGGCCAACGCCAAGATGCGCCGCGTCGGCGTCTGCGGCGCGGCCGAGACCTTGCTGATCGACCGCGCGGCACTGACCACGCACGCGAAACCCGTGATCGACCGCCTGATCGAGCTGGGCTGCGAGGTGCGCGGCGATGCCGAGGTGCGCCGGCTCGACAACCGCGTCGGCGAGGCCACCGAGCAGGACTGGCGCACCGAATACCTCGCGCCGATCATCTCGGTCGCGGCGGTCGATGGCGTGGCGGGCGCGGCGAAGCACATCGCGACCTACGGCTCGGGCCATACCGAGTCGATCGTCACCAGCAATGCCGCCACCGCCGAGCGTTTCCTCGCCGATGTCGACAGCGCCATCGTCATGCACAACGCCTCGACGCAGTTCGCCGACGGCTTCGAGTTCGGGCTGGGCGCCGAGATCGGCATCTCGACCGACCGCCTGCACGCGCGCGGCCCGGTCGGGCTGGTCGAGCTGACGACCTACAAGAACATCGTGCGCGGCGCCGGCACGATCAGGCCCTAGGCATGAAGCACGCGTTCCTGCGGTGGACCCTGGTCGTGACGCTGGCGCTCGCGGCGGTATCGGCCCATGCCGCGCCCGGCGAGCGCAAGCCGACGCGCAGCTATCCTTTCGTGCGCATCGACTCCGGGCTCGGCCGCACCAACGGGCCGGTCGAGACCAATGTCGTGCCGCTGTGGCCGGTGCGCTCGTGCTTCGGCTGGGTGGTGGTGCTGCGCGGCGCCAACCGGGTGGTCGAGGTGACCGAGGTCCAGCACGCGCCCGGGCCGACGCGCTTCACCGGGTCGGGCTTCGAGATCACGCCGCAATCCGACGGCACGACGATGAAGACGCGCATGCCGGTGATCGACGGCAAGATCAGCCACGCCTGGTGCGTCAACGACGCCGACCCGCCGGGCGAATGGCGCTTCCAGATCTACGTCGACGGCGCCTTCGTCGCCGAGTTCCGCTTCTGCGGCATCAAGCTGCCCGACGGCGAGCCGTTCAAGCTCGAGGATCTGGCGTGCCGCAACACGTCGCCGACATCGTGAGACCACTGCCGCGCCTGACCGACCGGCGCATCGGATTGCTCGGCGGCTCGTTCAACCCGGCGCATGAGGGCCACGTGCACATCTCGCTCGAGGCGCTCAAGCGGCTTGGTCTCGACGAGGTGTGGTGGCTGGTTTCGCCGCAGAATCCGCTGAAGGCCGCCGACGGCATGGCGAGCCTCGCCGACCGCCTGCAAAACGCGCGCGAGATCACCGCGCCGCATCCGCGCCTGCGCGTCACCGACCTCGAGCGCGCGCTGGACACGCGCTACACCATCGACACGGTGCGCGCGCTGCGCCGGCGCCACCCGCGCGCACGCTTCGTCTGGCTGATGGGTGCCGACAATCTCCGGCAATTGCCGCGCTGGAAGGACTGGGCCGCGCTGGTCGAGTCCATCCCCATCGCCGTGATCGACCGGCCGGGCTTCGCACCGGCGGCGCTTTCCGGCGCGCCGGCGCACCGATATGCTGGGGCCAGGCTCACGCCTGCAGCGGCGCGTTCGCTGGCCGATCGTGCCGCGCCGGCCTGGACCTTTCTGTACACGCGGCTGAACCCGCTCTCGGCCACGGCGTTACGCAACCACCAGACCTGATCCGGAGGTCACCATTCCGACCCGCTCCAAGCCCGCCAAAGCCCAGTCGACCGCGCTGAAGGACCTGATCATCGCGTCGCTCGACGACGACAAGGCCGAGAACATCGTGGCGTTGGACATCGCCGGCAAGACGGCGATGGCCGACTGGATGGTGATCGCCAGCGGCCGCTCGACCCGCCAGGTCTCGGCGATGGCCGATCACCTGCTCGAGAAGCTGAAGGAGGCCGGCTATCGCGGCGTGTCGAGCGAGGGCAAGGCGGTGGGCGACTGGGTGCTGGTCGACGCCGGCGACGTGATCGTGCACGTCTTCCGGCCGGAGATCCGCGAGCTCTACCAGCTCGAGCGGATGTGGTCGTTCCCCGACGAGGACAGCGAGGCCAAGCCCAGGCGCAAGCGCAAGAAAGCGGCCCCCGCCGAGGACGCCGCCTGATCCGCCTGATCATCGCCGCCGTCGGCCGCGCGCGTCCGGGGCCGGAACGCGGTCTCTACGAGCAATATGCGCGGCGCATCACCTGGCCGCTCAACCTGCGCGAGGTCGAGGAAAAGCGCCGCCTCTCACCGCCCGAGCTGATGATGCGCGAAGGCGAGCTGCTGCGTGCCGCCTGCCCGCCGGGCGCGACGCTGGTGGCGCTCGACCGGCGCGGCAAGGTCCTCGACAGCGCGAGCTTCGCCGCCCGCCTGGGCAAATGGCGCGACGACGGCGTGGCGGATCTCGCCTTCCTGATCGGCGGTGCCGACGGCCACACCGAGTCGCTGCTGAAGGATTGCGCGCTTACCCTG
>CAYNOF010000853.1:0-10061 GCA_964398335.1 uncultured Rhizobiaceae bacterium | reverse complement strand
CGTGCTGGTCGACGGCGAGGACCTGGCGGCCCGGGTCTCGGTGGCGACGGCGAAGGCGCCGCTTCGCCTGGCGACAGATGCCGTCGCCGGCTCGGCCACGCAGCGTCTTGCGTCATGCCTCGCGCCGGGCGGCTCGCTGGTAGTCTACGGCGCGATGAGCGGCGAGCCGGCAGCCATCAACCCCGGCCTGTTGGTCTTCAACGACATCCGCCTGCGGGGCTTCTGGTTGACGCGCCACCTCTCGATCGCGCCAAGGCCGGAGATTGCGGCCCTGTATGCCGAGTTGGCCGGTCTCGTGGCCGCCGGACGCCTCGTGACGAGCATCGACGCCGTATTCGGCATCGATGCCATCAGGGACGCGGTCAGGCGGGCCGGCGCCGGCGGGCGCGCGGGAAAGGTGATGGTCACCTTCGACTGAGCGACGAGCACGGCCTACGCGAACGGATCGGCGACCTTCGGCCAGAACGGCGTCTTGCGCTTGGTGTAGGGCAGGTTGACGTAGTCGGGGTTCGCGGCCCCCGGCGTCGCGACGTAGAGCACCTCGGCGGCGATCGGCGCGAAGCCGTTGTAGAAGTGCTGGGCGCTCTTGACGACGATGATGCGATAGCTCGTCGGGTCGATGCCCAATGCCTCGAAGGCGTCGCGGTGAAAGAGCTGGGTGCGCAGCGTGTTGACCACGATGTCGATGTCGCCTGACGACAGCCAGACCATATCGCCCAGCGGCGACTTCACCGGCCCGTAGGTCTGGTGCGCGCCGCGCACGATGTTCTTCACGGTCACGCGCATGTCGACCGGATCGCCGCTGGTCTTGCCGCACTTGCCGCCGATGCGCAGCTCGAGCGTGGCGCCGATGCCGGCTTCCTCGGCGATCTGGAAGGCCAGCGGATCCCAGACGATGCCGAACAGCGCCGGGCCGATGCCGCGCTCCAGCAGCGCCTGCAGCACGAAGGTCGAGTCGCCGGGTGCGCCGCTGCCGGCGTTGTCAGCGCGGTCGGCGATCACCACCGGCCCCTTGTTGTGCGAGGCGACGCGGTCGAAGGCCTGCGCTGGCGTCAGGAACTTCGAGACCGCGGTGTCGCGCATGGCGAAGAGCTCGCGGCCGAGCTTCTCGGCCAGGGCGGCAGCCTTCACCTTGTCGCCGTCGGCGACGACCAGCATGCGGGTGCCGACATCCTCGACATCGGCGAAGGAGAAGCCGTGGCCGAAGGAGATCGACAGGATGCCGTCCTTGCCCTCGAGCGCGCGGATGCGGTCGACGAAGCTCTTGATCGGCTCGACCGGCGGCCGGTAGTGGCCGATCATGCGGCAGTCATAGCGCGCCATGACCGGCTTCACCTTGCCTTCGGCAGCATCGGCGCAGATCGTGAAGACCTCCTCGGCGCGCTCCATCGGGTCGGTGTGCGGATATTCCTTGTAGGTGATCAGCACGTCGGCCGACTCGATCATCTGCTGGCTGATGTGGCAGTGCAGATCGAGCTCGCCGCCGATGACGGTCCTGGGCCCGACGATGGCGCGCACGCGGGCTAGCAGGTCGCCTTCGCAATCATCGTACCCCTCGGCGACCATGGCGCCGTGCATGTTCAGCAGCACCACGTCGAGCGGCAGCGCGGCGCGCACGCCCTCGAGGATCTCGTCGCGGTAGCCCTCGTAGACCGAGCGCACGGTGGTGCCCGACGGTGCGGCGAAGGTCAGCAAGCCCTCGATGACCTGATCGCCGCGCGCCTCGGCCATGCGGCGCCAGACATGCAGCGGGCCGGTGAAGGATTTGGGCGGATGCCGGGTCGCCGTGCCGCGGTAGACGCCGAACTCCTCGTAGCCCCGCCGGCCGGTCGGGAAGGGCACGAACATGTTGGTTTCCGTACCCAGCCCCGCGATGAAAACACGCATGCTTCTGACACCTCTTTGGACCGATCGACCCTAGCCGCTGGCGGGGCGGGCCGCTACAAGGGCGCCTACCATGCCGTCCTTCGACATCGTCTCGAAAACCGAGATCGCCGAGGTCGACAACGCCCTCGACGGCGTGCGTCGCGAGATCTCGACGCGTTTCGACTTCAAGGGCAGCCATTGCACCCTGGAGCGCAAGGACCAGACCATCACCCTGCTGGCCGACGACGACATGAAGATGCGCCAGATGCACGAGCTGGTGAAAGGCTACGTGACGCGGCGCAAGCTCGACGCCAGGGCGCTCGACTTCAAGGATCCCGAGCGCGCCAGCGGCAATGCCATCCGCCAGCTGGTGATGGTCAAGCAGGGCATCGACCGCGACCTCGCCAAGACGCTGGTCACGGCGATCAAGGAGTCCAAGCTCAAGGTGCAGGCGGCGATCCAGGGCGACGAATTGCGGGTCACCGGCAAGAAGCGCGACGACCTGCAGGCGGCGATGGCCGTGATCCGCAAGCTCGACCTCGACCGACCGGTGCAGTTTGTCAACTTCCGCGACTGAACAACGCCTCCCGCTCGTCGGGCGAATTCTGCTGGGGCTGCGCGATCTCGCGCTGCGCTGGCGGCTGCCGCTGCTGTGGAGCTGGGCGGCCTGCTTCCCTGTCCTGGCGTTTCTCTACTGGTCGCCGGACACCGCGCCGCCGACCGGGATCGGCAATTTCGAGTTCGGCCTCGACAAGCCGATCCATGCCGCGACGCACGGCTTCATGGTGCTGATCCCGGCGCTGCTGGTCAGCGGACGCTGGCGCGCCTTCGCCATCGGCCTGGGCTTCGCCACGGCGGTCACGCTGGAGTTCGGCCAGCTCTATGTGCCGGGCCGCTCGTTCGAGCTGCTCGACATCGCCGCCAACGTCACCGGCGCGCTGCTCGGCTGGTGGGTGGCGATCCGCCTGCGCGAGCTGTGAGCTAGCCGCGCCTGGCGCGATCGGCGGCGTTGGTCGCCTGGATGGTCTCGCGGATCTGGCGCCATTCATCTTCCGAACGCGACAGCATGTTGGCGAAGGTGCCCTGGCCCATGATCCCCATGCCGCCGTCGATGGCGATCACCTCGCCGTTGATGTACTCGACCTCCTCGCTCATCAGGAACGCCGCCATGTTGGCGAGCTCGCTCATCCGGCCGACGCGGCCCATCGGGTTGCGCGTGCGGTAGCGATCGTCCTGGTCGCCCTGTGGATTGAGTCGCGCCCAGGCGCCTTCGGTCGGGAAGGGGCCGGGTGCGATGGCGTTCAGCCGGATGCCGTGGCGCGCCCACTCGACCGCCAGGCTCTGCGTCATGACAGCAACGCCGGCCTTGGACATCGCCGAGGGCACCACGAACGGACTACCTGTCCACACCCATGTCGTCAGGATGCTGAGGATGCTGGCCTTGCGGCCTTCGGCGATCCACCGCTTGCCGCAGGCGTTGGTCATGTAGAACGTGCCGTGCAGCACGATGTTGGCGATGGCATCGAAGGCGCGCGGGCTGAGGTCCTTGGTCTGCGAGATGAAGTTGCCGGCCGCATTGTTGACCAGCCCGTCGAGCGGCCCGCCGCGCCAGATCGCCTCGATCATTTCTTAGACCGCCGTGGCGACGCGGATATAGACGGAGAAGGAATAGACGCTGCGCCCCGGGTGTTTTTCCATCACCGCGCGTGCCGTCTCTTCGAGCACGCTGCCGCGGCGGCCGCAGATCACGCAGTCGGCGCCGAGCTCGACGAATTTCTCCATCATCACCCGGCCCAGCCCCGTGCCGCCGCCGGTGACGAGGAAGCGTTTGCCCTTGAACAGATCGCTGCGGAACATCGTCAGCCTCCCGTTGGATGTCGTTTAGGGAGACGCGATCAGGCGCGCAACGCCTCGGCGGAGCCCGTTTCGCAGTCAGGAAGAGTGTTGCAATCAGTCGACACGGACTGTTCCCGACCGTGACAAAGGGTGTTAGGCTTCGCATAACAGGGAGTGCAAAAAAACAAAGCGGGCGGCGTATGACGACCCAATCAGGCGTAGAAGTCGGGGACAGCGGAGATCTGGTTGAGTTCCGGGGCCGAGTGAAGTGGTTCAACGTCACGAAGGGCTACGGATTCGTCTCACCAGATTCCGGTGAAGGGGACGCGTTCCTCCACGTCACCGTGTTGCGGCAGGCGGGACACGACGATGTCGCGCCCGGCGTGACGCTGACGGGGCAGGCGGCGCGCGGCCCGAAGGGCATGCAGGTCATGCGTATCATCAGCGTCGATCTGTCGACCGCTGGTCCGATGCCGCGCGCCGAGGGCGCGAGCGAGCCGCAGCCGCAGGCGGCCGTGGCGGAAGGCGAGTACGTCGTCGGCCAGGTCAAGTGGTACAACGCCGAGCGCGGCTACGGCTTCGTCTGTCCCGAAGCCACCGGCAAGGACGTCTTCGTGCACGCCGCCACCTTGCGCCGGCACGGCATCGAAAGCCTGATGCCTGGCCAGATGGTGCGGGTGCGCATCGTCGAAGGACCCAAGGGCCTGCAGGTCGCCGACATCCGGCCGGAATGATCATCGCCGCATAGTTTCGCCGCCGCCGTTGCCGTATGGTCGCCCGCCAGGAGCGGGAGAGTACGCATGGGCAATATCGGGTGCTTCTCGGCCGACTACGCCGAGGCGCGCGAGAAATTCCTCGGTGCCGCGCGCATCGCCGGGGCGTCGGTCACGAGCTTCACCAATCCGACCAAGGGACCGAAGGGCGAGACGCTCGCCACCGATGTCGCCTGGCTCGGTGCCGCGGACTCGCGCAAGGTCGTGGTGACGATCTCCGCGACGCACGGCGTCGAAGGCTTCTGCGGTTCGGGCGCGCAGATCGACTGGCTGATCCGTGGCGCGCCGGCGCTGCCGCCGGGCGTCGCCGCATTGACCGTGCACGCGATCAATCCCTACGGCTTCGCCTGGCTGCGCCGGGTCACCGAGGAGGGCAACGACCTCAACCGCAACTACGTCGATCACAGCAAGCCTTATCCCGACAATCCCGGCTACGACGAGATCGCCGACCTGATCATCCCGCGCGAGCTCAGCGGCCCGGTGGCCCGGGATGCGGCGGAGAAGCTCACCGCCTATCGCCATCGCGTCGGCATGCAGGCCTACAACGTCGCGCTGTCGGGCGGCCAGTTCCGCCATCCGCACGGCCTGTTCTTCGGCGGCGGCGGGCCGAGCTGGGCCAACCGCACCACGCACGCCATCATCGAGCAGTTCCTGCGCAACCGCAGCGACATCGCGGTGATCGACTTCCATACCGGCCTGGGACCGTTCGGCTACGGCGAGCTGATCACGCATTACGAGCCCGACAGCGACGGCTCCTCGCGCGTGCGCGCCTATTGGGGCGACTCGGTCACCGAATCGAAGAAGGGCCAGACCAGCTCGGCGGCGCGCGACGGGCTGGGCCACTACGCCTTCAACCGGGCGCTGCCGGATGCGCGGGTCACCATGGCGACGCTGGAGTTCGGCACCTATGACCGCGACAGCGGCCTGCGCGCCTTCATCGGCGATCATTGGCTGCATGCCCATGGCGATCCGCACGGGCCGGAGGCCGGGCCGATCAAGGCGGCGATCCGGCGGCAGTTCTACCCCGACACCGACGACTGGAAGGAGGCGGTGCTGTTCCGCGGCGACCAGGCGATTCGCATGGCTATCGCCGGGCTGAAAAAGGCCTGATAGAACCCCCTGATGCGAGCGCTTGTCGCCTGTGCCGCCTTCCTCCTCATCGGCGCGCTGAACTTCCTGTGGTGGTGGTACCCGAACCAGCCGGTCGAGATCCCGGCCTGGAAGGAAGGCCCGTTGCAGAGCGTGTCCTTCGCGCCCTACCGGCCGGGACAGAGCCCGCACACGCGCACCTTCCCCAACGCCCAGCAGATCGAGGCCGACCTCAGGCTGATGCAGGGCAAGACGGTTGCGGTGCGCACCTACAGCAGCCTCGAAGGGCTCGAGGCGGTGCCGCGCCTGGCCGGCAAATACGGGCTGAAGGTGTGGGCCGGCGCCTGGCTCAACAGCGTCGAGCGCGAGAACCTCGAGCAGGTCGCCGCCCTGATCGAGCACGCCAACCGCTATCCGGATTCGGTCGAGCGGGTGATCGTCGGCAACGAGGTGCTGCTGCGCAAGGACCTCGATGCCCAGCAGCTCGTGCGCTACATCCGCATGGTCAAGGCGGGCGTGAAGCAGCCGGTGACCTACGCCGATGTCTGGGAGTTCTGGCTGCGCAATCCCGAGATCGCCGACGAGGTCGACATCGTCACGGTGCACCTGCTGCCCTACTGGGAGGACGTGCCGATCGGACTCTCCCGCCGCGACCCCGACGGCACGCTGCGCATCGAGAAGCACATCGTCGACATCTACCGGAAGGTCAAAGCCGCCTTCCCCAACAAGCGCATCGTGATCGGCGAGACCGGCTGGCCGAGCACCGGCCGCATGCGCGCCGACGCGCGGCCCGGCCGCGTCGAGCAGGTGACCTACTTCTCGATCTTCAAGCGCCTCGCCGAGCAGCACGGCTTCGAATACAACTTCATCGAGGCCTTCGATCAGGACTGGAAGAGCGGGCAGGAGGGCTCGGTCGGCGCTTCCTGGGGGATCTACACCTCCGACCGCGTCGAGAAGTTCAAGGCCGGCAGGCCGGTCTCGCCGGAGCCGCAATGGGCATCGCTGTTCGCGGTCTCGAGCATCGCCGCCGGCCTGATGATCCTGGGCTTCGCCAGCCTGCGGCGCAGGCCCAGCCCGCTGGCCATCCTGGTGTTCTCGGTGTTCGCCTATGTCGTCGCCACGGTCGTCGTGCAGGCGACGTGGCACAACTACACGCACTCGTTCTACACCAGCCGCCTGCTCGGCACGGTGTTCTACTTCGCGCTCGCCGTCGCCTTCGGCTACGCGCTGATGCGCGGCGTCGGCGACAGCCTCACCGGGCGCATGGCCGATCCCTCGCTCTACGGCGCGCGCGTGCGCGAGGCGTGGTCGGCGTGGCGCGCGCTGCCGCGGCTGACGGCGCTGCGGCGCATCGACCTGCTGGCGCAGATGCTGTTCCTCGTGTTCACCGGGCTGTGCGTCTACCACCTCTTCTTCCTCGGCATCGACGTGCATTTCGGCGTCATCGGCTCGGGCGAGCACACCGTGGTGTTCGGCATCGACGGCCGCTACCGCGACTTCCCGATCTGGGACTTCGTGCTGCCGACCTTCGTGCTGGTGGCGTGGAAGCTGTTCACCATCTTCCGCACCGGCGACGTGCCGCGCACCCATCGGCTGGCCAAGACCTTGTCCTTCGGCCGGCTGCTGGGCTTCGACGGCAGTCGCGGCTACGTGCGCCTCGATCCGGCGTTCAGCCGCATCGGGCCGGTGCTGCCCGAGCTGCTGTTCTCGGCGCTGCTGATCGCCGGCGCGGTGCTGGTAGTGGTGACAGAGGGTGCGATCAAGCTGCATGACGGCGGCGGTGGCGGCTGGTCGGCGCCGGACGGTGGGCGCTGGGTGATCGGCACCCTGTTCTGGAACACCCAGGCCAACTGGTTCGGCGCCGAGGCGCTGCTGCTGGCGCTGCCCTATCTCGCCACCATATACGTGTCGCTGCGCACCCCGCTGGCCGAGCCGCCGCCCGAGTCCTATACCTCGAAGTGGTAGTCGGCCGCGTCTGAAAGGAACCGCCATGGATTTCTCGGGCGAGTATCGCATTCCCGCGCCCCGGCAGAAGGTCTGGGAGGCGCTCAACGATCCGGCGATCCTGCAGCAGGCGATTCCCGGCTGCGAGACGCTGGAGAAGACCTCCGACACCGAGATGAAGGCCACGGTGCGCATGCGCATCGGCCCGGTCAGCGCCCGGTTCGGCGGCAAGGTCACGCTGTCGGATTTCGATCCGCCGGCCTCGTATCGCATCTCCGGCGAAGGGCAGGGCGGTGCCGCCGGCTTCGCCAAGGGCGGCGCCGTGGTCAAGCTCGCCGAGGACGGCAGCGACACGGTGCTGACATACAACGCCGACGCCCAGGTCGGCGGCAAGATCGCCCAGGTCGGCGCGCGCCTGATCGAGGGCACGGCCAAGAAACTGGCCGACGAATTCTTCAGCAAGTTCGCCGAGCTGGTCGGCAGCGCCTCGCAACCGCAGGCGCAATCGGTGAGCGCCGCCGCCGTATCGGAGCCGTCGCCGGGCTCCACGCCAGCGCCGCCATCGGCGCCAGCAGCCGCGCCGACGTCGGCCTCGCGCGGCCTGAACCATTGGCTGATCATCGGCGCCGGTGCGGTGGTGCTGGTGATCGCCTGGCTGGCGATGCGCTGATCCCAACGCGTCACACGGTATCGCCGACGTAATCGCATCGGCCATTTTCCTTGACCCGCAACGCGCCGTCCGGCGATGCTGGTTGCGCGATCGCGAAGGGCGTCCATGAAGCGACCTCGCGGAGAAATGCCCGTAGGCGGTAGGGAGAGGACAGCATGACGATTCCCGTTGCGATGACCGTGAACGGCAAGTCCGTCTCCGGAAACGTCGAGGCGCGCACCCTGCTCGTGCAGTTCCTGCGTGAGCACCTGGGCATGACCGGCACCCATGTCGGCTGCGACACCAGCCAGTGCGGCGCCTGCGTCGTGCACGTCGACGGCGTGTCGGTGAAGTCGTGCACCATGCTCGCGGTGCAGGCCGACGGCGCCAAGGTCACGACCATCGAAGGCCTCGCGGCCAGCCCGGAGAAGCTGCATCCGATGCAGGAGGCGTTCCGCGAAAACCATGGCCTGCAGTGCGGCTTCTGCACGCCCGGCATGGTGATGAGCGCCATCGATCTGGTGAAGCGCCACAACTACGCGGTCACCGAGGAGATCGTGCGGCATGGGCTGGAGGGCAATCTCTGCCGCTGCACCGGTTACCACAACATCGTCAAATCGATCCTCGCCGGCGCCCAGGCCATGAAGGCCGCCGGCGTCTAGCCGACTCAAGAAGACGACGAGAACAACCAGAGGCACAAAGCCCAGAGGGAGGAACCCATGGGTAACGTCAAGATTGGTGAGCGGGTTCAGCGCAAGGAAGATCGCAGGTTTCTCACCGGCTCCGGCCGCTACGTCGACGATCTGCAGCTCGCGCGCGTGACCTACGCGTACTTCCTGCGCTCGCCGCATGCGCACGCCAAGATCAAGGGCATCGACACGGCGCAGGCTGCGGCTTCGCCCGGCGTCGTCGCGATCTTCACCGGCAAGGATGTCGCCGAGGCCAAGGTCGGCGGGCTGATCTGCGGCTGGGTGGTCAAGGACAAGCACGGCCAGCCGCACAAGGCGCCGGCGCATCCCGCGCTCGCGCTCGACACCGTGCGCCATGTCGGCGACACGGTGGCGATGGTGGTCGCCGAGACGCTGGCTGCGGCGCGTGACGCCGCGGAGCTGATCGCGGTCGATTATGAAGCTCTGCCGGCAGTGGTCGAGACCGCTCGCGCGCTCGATCCCGGTCAGCCCGCGGTGTGGGACGAGGTGCCGGACAACCTCGCCTTTGATTGGATGGTCGGCGACGGCGCCGCCGTCGAGCGGGCGCTCGCCAACGCCCGTCATCGCATCTCCCTCGAGCTCGTCAACAGCCGCGTCGTCGTCAATTCGATGGAGCCGCGCGGGGCGATCGGTCTTTACGATCCCGGCGAGGACAGCCTCACCTTGTGGAGTTCCACTCAGGGCTCGCATTTCCTGCGCAGCCTGCTCGCCGAAAACATTTTCAAGGTTCCGGAAAACCGCATCCGCGTTGTCACCCGCGATGTCGGCGGCGGGTTTGGCATGAAGCTGTTCTTGTATCCCGAGCATGTGCTGGTGTTGTGGGCGGCGAAAAAGCTCGGCCGGCCGATTAAATGGACGCCGGATCGCTCGGACGCATTCATGACCGACACCCAGGGCCGCGACAACGTAACCCGGCTCGAATTGGGGCTCGACGACGGGCTGCGCTTTGTCGGGCTTGCCGTCACCAATATTGCGAATATGGGTGCTTATCTGTCGAATTTCGCGCCGGAAATCCCGACCGCCTCGGGTGCGGTCATGTATAGCGGCGTCTATGCGATTCCGGCGATCGCGGTCGCGGTCAAGGGGGTGTACACCCACACCGTGCCGGTCGATGCCTACCGCGGCGCCGGTCGCCCGGAGGCTGCCTATGCGCTCGAAAGGCTGATCGATTTCGCCGCCCGCCGGCTCGGTGTG
>CAYNOF010000852.1:0-2234 GCA_964398335.1 uncultured Rhizobiaceae bacterium | reverse complement strand
GGCCTGGCCGGCGCTCACCAGTCCCAGGCCGATCAGGCCGAGCAGCGCGGCGGTCGCCGCCAGGCGATGGCCGATGTCGAAAAGGGTGGCGACGATGCCGCGCTGGGGGCCGGCGGTCGGCAGCAGCAGGGAGACGGACAGGCCCAGCACCACGGCACCGATCGCGACAACGGCGCCGATCGTCAGCACGCGCAGCACCATGACCAGGTCGATGTAGCCGTAGCGGTAGCCGGGGCCGACCAGCAGGATCGCCAGCGCCGACAGCCAGCCCAGTCCGAACGCCACGCGGGCGAGAAACAGCTTGCCCGGACTGGGAGCGCGGCGCAGCGGCATGGATGAAGCCTAGCATATCGGCTGGAAGCCGGGCGCCGCTGTCGATAGGGTCGCGCGCCATGACGAGCCCATCGCCGGCGCGCGGCCGCGCCACACTGTGCGGCCTGGCGGCGATCCTGCTGTGGGCGGCGCTGGCGCTGCTCACCGTCTCCACCGGCACCATCCCGCCGTTCCAGCTCGTCGCCATGACCTTTGCCGTCGGCGGCCTGGCCGGCCTCGCCTGGATCGCGCTGTCGGGCCGCTCGCCGTGGGGCGCGTTCCGCTGGCCGCCGCGCGTCTGGCTGCTGGGCGTCGCCGGCCTGTTCGGCTACCACCTGCTCTACTTCATCGCCCTGCGCCTTGCGCCGCCGGCCGAGGCCAACCTGATCAACTACCTCTGGCCGCTGCTGATCGTGCTGCTGGCCGCTCCGATCGCCGGCGAAAGGCTGCGCTGGTGGCATCTCGCCGGCGCCGGCCTGGGCCTGGCCGGCATCGTCGTGCTGGCGCTGGGCCGCGGCGATCTCGGCTTCGCCGGCAACCATTGGAAGGGCTACCTCGCCGCTCTCGGCTGCGCCTTCGCCTGGTCGCTGTACTCGACGATCAGCCGCCGCTTCGGCGAAGTGCCGACCGACGCCGTCGCCGGCTTCTGCGTCGTGACCGCGCTGCTGGCACTGCCGCTGCACCTGCTTTTCGAGTCGACGGTGACGCCCGCCGGCACCACGACCTGGCTCGCGCTGGCGGCGCTCGGCTTCGGGCCGGTCGGCGCCGCTTTCTATCTCTGGGACATCGCGGTCAAGCGCGGTGACATCCGCGCACTGGGCGCGCTCAGCTACCTCACGCCGGTGCTCTCGACCCTGGCCCTGATCGCCGCCGGCCGCGCGCAGCCGAGCACGTCGCTGTTGCTGGCGACAGCGCTCGTCGTGGCCGGCGCCGCGATGGCCGCGCGCGACCTGTGGAGCCAGAAGGCCTAGCCGCCGGGCTCCCAGCCGGGAGGCGCGAGTTCGAAGCCGCGGAACTCGAAGGCGGGCGAGACGGTACAGCCGACGAGTGTCCAGTCACCGAGCGTGCGTGCGGCTTGCCAGGCATGGGCAGGCACGACGCCCTGCGGTGTCTGGCCGGCGGAGAAGTCGGCACCAAGGGTGATCGTGCGGCGGGCTCCGCCGGGCTCGGCGATGTCCAGGGCCAGCGGCGCGCCGGCATGCCAGTGCCAGATCTCGACCGCGTCGACGCGATGCCAGTGCGAACGCTCGCCCCGGCGCAGCAGGAAGAAGATCGCGGTCGTGGCGCCGCGCGTTTCGCCGGGAGCAGGCGGAGCGCGGAAGGTTTCCCGGTAGTGGCCGCCCTCGGGATGCGGCTGCAGGCCCAGCGCGGCGATCAGCGTGTCGGCATCCACCGCATCAGCCCGGCGGCATGGTCGCTTTCATCGACGGGCGCTGGGCGAACTTGCCGTACCAGGCCGCCAGCTTCTTGCGCTTGTCGCGCCAGCCCAGCTCGGCGAAGCGGAAGTCGAGGTAGCCCAGCGCGCAGGCGAAGGTGATCTGGCCGATGGTGGGCGCGCCCTTGAGCGTGCCGGCCTCCTTCTCCATCGCATCGAGCGCGCCGTTGATCTTGGCCATCTGGCCGTCGGACCACTCGGACCAGCGCTTGTCGACCGGGCGCAGGAAGCCTTCGTAGCGCGTCAGCAGCGCGGCATCGAGCAGGCCGTCGCCCAGCGCCTGCAGGCGCAGGGCCGGCCAGCGGGCGGCACCGGCGGGGAAGAACTTCGCCCCCTGGTGCAGGCTGTCGAGGCCGGTTTCCAGGGCGACGATGCTGACCTTGCGGACATAGGGCGAAGACGGGGAATAATAGAGTTTCATCCGGCATTTCCTCGGTTTCGGGATGCCGGAGCCTAGCCCGCCGCCGCCCGGCCCGCCAGCCGGCAC
>CAYNOF010000851.1:0-7852 GCA_964398335.1 uncultured Rhizobiaceae bacterium | reverse complement strand
AATCGGCTGGTCGGCCGGATTCACCTTGCGGAACGACGGCGGGCTGGGCATGTCCTGCGGCAGCAGGCGCTGCGTCTGCATGATCGCCGCCTGCACGTCCAGCGCCGCGTCGTCGATCTGCCTGCCGAGCGCGAACTGCAGGGTGATGCGGCTGCTGCCCGGCCCGCTGACCGAGGTGATCTCCTCGAGGCCGGCGATCTGCGCGAGCTGGCGCTCGAGGGAGGCGGTGATCAGGATCGCCACGGTGTCCGGCGACGCGCCGGGCAGCTGCGTCGTCACCTCGATGACGGGGAAGTCCACCTCGGGGAGCGCCGATACGGGCAGGCGAAGATAGCCGAGCGCGCCGGTCAGCATGACGGCGACTGCCAGAAGCGCGGTCGCGATCGGCCGCATGATGAAGGGGGCGACCGGGTTCACGGCTTGCCCTCGACCTTTGCAGGAGGGCGGGGGCCGCCTGGCTTCGACTTGACGGGGTCAGCTTTGGGGGCGCCTGTCGAGGCCTGCTCCGTGACGCGCGCGCCCGGCGTCAGCCGCAGCGCACCGGAAGTGACGACACGATCGCCCGGCTCGAGGCCGGAGCGAATCTCGGCCAGGTCGGCTGTCATCGTGCCGACCACGACCGGCCGCGGCTGCACCGTTCCGTCCGCGCCGACGACGAAAACGCTGGTGCCGTCGGGACCGCGCTGAATGGCGACCAGGGGCACGGTCAGCACGTCGGGCAGCACGCGCAGCACGATGCGAACCGTGACGAAGGCGCCCGGCCACAGCTTGCCGTCCTCGTTCGCGAACTGGGCCTTGAGGCGGATGGTGCCGGTCTGTGCATCGATGCTGTTGTCGAGCGCGAGCAGCATGCCGCTGGCCGGCGCGTCGCCGCCCTGCGCGGTCGCCTGCACGGCGACCGGGCCGGCCGCCATCGCGGCCTGCACCTGGGGCAATTGCTGTTGCGGCAGGGTGAACGCCACGGTGATCGGACGCATCTGCGCCACCGTCACGATGCCGGTCGCGTCCGATGCCCGCACGAGGTTGCCCTGATCCACCAGTCGCAATCCCACCACGCCGTCCACCGGGGAGGTCAGCGTGGTGAACGACAATTGCGTGCGGGCGTTGGCGATCGCCGCATCGTCCGCCTGCGTCTGGGCGGTGAGCTGTGCGACCGAGGCGCGCGCGGTGTCGAGCTGCTGACGCGAGGCACCGACGACGGTCGACAGCTGCTGGTAGCGCTGCAGATCGAGGCGGGCGTTCTCCAGCTGCGCCTCGTCCTGCGCGCGTTTTGCCAACGCCTGGTCCAGTGCCGCCTGATAGGGACGCGGGTCGATCCGCGCCAGCGTCTGGCCGGCCTGCACCGTCTGGCCTTCGCGGAACAGCACCTCGATGAGAACGCCATCGACCTGGGCGCGGATGGTGACGCTGGCCAGCGCCTGCACCGTGCCCAGCGCGTCGAGGATGACGGGAATGTCCTTGCGCGCGGCGGGGACCGCCGTCACCGGCACCGGCGCGCCACCATCCCGTCGCGCATTTCGCGCGGCCGGGGCCCGCGGCTCGGCGAAGTAGTGTCGCCAGGCCCAATAGCCGCCGATGCCGACCACGGCCAGCGCGACGATCAGGAGGGCTGCTCGCTTCAGGCCGGGGCGCTTCAAGGCCGGGCTCCCCATCCGCCGCCGAGCGCGCGGAACAGCGCGACGGCGGCCTGCAATCGCGCCAGTTTCGTCTGCACCAGGGCGGTGCGCGCGTTGAACAGGGTCTGCTGCGTCAGCAGCACGGAAGTCTGGTCCACGGTGCCTGCGCGCAGCTGGGCTTCCGCGATGACGAAAGCGCGCTCGGCGGCGGCCACCGCCTGCACCTGCAGCTGCGCCTGCTCCGTCGTGCGCTGCAGGCCGATGAGGCCATTCTCGGCATCGACGAGGGCAGAGACGATCGCCTTGCGATAGTCGGCGAGCAGCTCTTCCGCGCGGGCTTCGCTCAGCCGCACCTGGCCCCTCAAGGCGCCGCCCTCGAAAATCGGCTGGGCGAGTGCGGCGCCGATGCTGAACACGAATTGGGCGGGATTGAGCAACGACGTGAGCGCCACCGATGCGATGCCGCCGGAGGCGGTCAGCGTAATGTTGGGCAGCAGCGCCGCCCGCGCGGCGGCGATGTTGGCATTCGCGGCGGCCAGCGTCGCTTCGGCGTTGAGAACGTCGGGACGGCGGACCAGGACCTCGGCCGGCATGCCGGGCTGGACCGGCGGCACCGCCAGCGCATTGAGCACGCCGCCGCGCGCGTCGATCGTCTCCGGCAGGATCCCGGTCAGCGTCGCGAGCGAGTTGCGGCTCTGCTCGGCGAGTTGCAGCAGCGGCGGGATCTGCGCCCGCTGCTGTGCCACCAACGTCTCCTGCTGGGCGAGGTCGAGGCCGGTCGCCGTGCCGGCATCGACCCGGGCACGCACCACCACGAGCAGCCGCTGCGCCGCCTGCAGGTTCGCCTGGGCGATGGCGACCTGCTCCTGCGCGGCCACGTACTGGAAGTATGTATTGGCGACCGAGGCCTCGGTGGTGATCTGCACGGTACCGAGGTCGAAGCGCGCCGCATTGGCGGTTTGCCGCGCGGCTTCGGTCGTGGCGCGGTTGCGGCCCCAGAAGTCGATCTCGTAGCTGGCCGCGACGCCGAGGTTCGCCGAGTTGACGGGCGATCCCTGCCGCCCCGAGCTGGCCGCTTGCTGGCGCGTAGCCTCACCGCTCAGGCTGACGGTCGGCAGCAGCGACGCACCCGCGATCTTCAGCTGCGCGTCGGCCTGGCGCACCCGCGCCTCGGCGGCGGCAACATCGAAGCCACGCGTGATCGCGGCCTGCATCAAGACGTCGAGTTCCGGTGCGCCAAAGCCACGCCACCATTCAGCGGCTGGCCAGGCGGCAGACGCGCCCGGCGCCGCCGCGGCCAGCTGCGCAGGTGGTGCGATGCCCGAGTTGCTCGTCGGGGGTGTGAGCCAGTCACAGCCGCCGAGCAACAGGACTGCGCCGACGGCCAGGGGGGCCAGTTGCGAAAGCCGACGGCGTGCCGATGGCTTCGCGATCTCCGTGAGCAAGCGGGAGGCCATGCCTCAGATTAGCTGATCACGGCCAGCCGGGTCGCGGCGTATTGTGACGGCCCGTGACGGCTCCTGCAGCACAACAGGAAGCGCCAGTGAACGGGTCGGCAAGCTGCCGTCATTGAACGACAGGGACGGCAAGCCAACGCGCTTTGCGTTCTATCGCGCGGCCAAGGCGAAGCACAAAGATTGAGCATGCGTATCGGCGCCGCGCTCGGGCGACGCCTGTTCACAAATCCTGATCCGGTGGGCGTGCGATTGACCAGCGGCGCGCGCGGGGAATAGGCTCGCGTCGCGAAATCGAGTTTCCGAGCTTACGAAACACAGAAAATCAATCGTTGGGAGGAAATGCCAATGTCGATGCGTCGTCGCCAGATTCTGTCTGGAGCCACAGCGCTCGGTGCCCTGTCGCTCGCGTCCAGCCTGCCGAAGCCCGCCATCTCGGCGCCCGGCCCGATCAAGATCGGCTACCTGCCGGCGCTGACCGGACCCAGCTCGTCGACCGGCGTCGGCATCAACCGCGGCGCGGTGCTCGCGGTCGAGGCGATCAACAAGGCCGGCGGCGTCAACGGCGCACCGATCGAGCTGATCGTGCGCGATACGCAGAGCGACCCGACCAAGGCGGTCAACGCCGTGGCCGAGCTCACCAAGCGCGAGAAGGTCGCGCTGATCTGGGGCCCGCTGAACTCGGGCGAGGCATTGGCGGCGACGCCGCTGATCGCGCGCGACAAGGTGCCGATGCTGCATCCCTGCTGGGTCGACGAGCTGATCGACGTCAAGAAGTACCCGATGGCCTTCCGCCAGGCGCCGACCAACACCCAGGTCGGCGGCGGCGCCAATTTCTACGTCATCGACGTGCTGAAGTTGAAGAAGGTCGCGGTGATCAGCGATACCACGGGCTACGGCACGGCCTCGGTCAAGACCTACGTGCCGATGCTCAAGGCCAAGGGCGCCGACGTGGTGTACGAGAACCACGTCGACGCGGCCAATCCCGATCTCAAGCCCGAGCTGCTGCGCATGCAGAGCGCCGGCGCCCAGGCGATCATGCCGTGGAGCGTCAACGCCGGGTTCCTCTCCCGCATTCTCAACACGCGCGGCGCGATGGGCTGGGACGTGCCGGTGGTCGGCCAGACCACCCTGGGCTCGGGCCAGACCAAGGCGCTGCTCGAGAAGCCCGAGTACTGGAACAAGGTCTACTCCAACAATTTCCGCAATTGCTGCTACGTCAACGGCAAGCTGCCGGACCGCGCCGCCGCCTACGTCGAGCGGCTGAAGAAGGCCAACGTCGAGTTCGGCGACACGCTCTTGTGGTGGGTGGCGCTGGGCTGGGACGGCGTCCACCTGATCGCCGAGACGCTGAATACGACCGGCACCAAGGCCGACGACATCGTCGCCTACTGGAACAAGCTCAAGGACTGGCCGGGCATCTACGGCACCGTCACCTGGACGCCGGAGCAGCACAACGGCTTCCCCGACCGGGAGGTCGTGATGTGTGAGGTCAACTCGCTGAGGGACGGCGCCTTCAACCTCGCGCCCGGCTACAGCAGCTAGACGATGCTGCAGTCGATCGTCTCCTACGGCCTGGCGGTGGGAGCGGTCTACGCCCTGATCGGCATCACGTACAACGTGATGTTCTCGGCTTCCCGCGTGTTCAGCTTCACCGCTGGCATGCTGGGAATGCTGGGCGGGGTGCTGGGCGCGCTCTTCATCACCAAGCTGGGCCTGCCGGCGATCGTGGGCTTCGTGCTCGCGCTCGCCTGCGGCGCCATCTTCGGCGTCGTCACCGAGTTCCTGGCGGTGCGCCCGGTGCTCAAGAGCATCGAGCAGCACCTCTACGTGCTCTCGACCTTGGCCTTCGCGCTGATGGTGCAGCAATTCACCGCCATCGAGTGGGGCACCGACGCGCAGCCCTTTCCGCGCCTGATCCCGATCGGCGAGGGCCTGCTCGACCAGAAATTCTGGCTGCCGATGCTGGCCTGCGCGCTGACCATCGTCGGGCTTGAGTTGTTGTACCGCCGGACCTTGGTCGGCCGCGCCTTCCTGGCGATCGCCGAGGACAGCTACGCCGCGCGCGCGTTGGGCCTGCCCGAGACGCGCCTGCGCATCGCCAGCTACGCGCTGGCCGGAGTCATCGGCGCGCTCGCGGGTTTTGCCGGTGCGCAGATCCTGCTCGCGTTCTTCGGCAACCAGGCGATCCTGAACTTCTACGGCTTCGTGCCCGTGGCCCTGGGCGGCATGGGCTCCAACCGCGGCGCGGTGATCGGCGGGCTGGCGCTGGGCGTGTTCCAGCAGGCCGCCAATTTCCTGGTCGGCGGCATCTTCGCCTCGGTCGCCGTCTTCGCGGTGTTCATCGTCATCCTGCTGCTGCGACCCGAGGGGCTGGCCGGCGCATCGACGGCCAGGCGCGTATGACGGAGGTGTCCGCTTCCCCGCCATCCGAACGCGCGAGGACGGCACCGAGCCTTCTCGTGCGCCTGGAGCACGCCGCACCGTGGATCGCGCTGGCGGTCATCGGCGTGGCGCTGCCGCTGTTCGACGATTCCTATGTCGGCGTGATCGCCCAGCGCGCCTGCATCTACTGGATCCTGTGCGCCGGCCTGAACCTGGTGGTCGGCTATGCCGGCCAGATCGCCATCGGCTGGGTCGCGCTGCTGACGCTGGGGGCCTACACCACGGCGGTGCTCACCGCCGGCAAGGTGATGGACGCCTGGAACCCGCATCTGGCGCTGCTCGCCAGCGGCGTGCTGGGCGCGGCCTTCGGCGTCATCGTCGGCCTGCCGGCGCTGCGCCTGCGCACCTTCTACTTCGCGATGACCACGCTGGGCTTCGCCACCATCGTCACCCAGGTGGCGCTGGCCTGGACCGACGTCACCGGCGGCGGCGTCGGCACGCCGGGTCCCGAATTCCCGTGGCCATTCAATCCGGAGTGGGGCTTCTACTATCTCTGCCTGCTGCTGGCCGCGCTGGCGACCTGGATGACCGCCAACGTCGCCTCGAGCCGCTACGGTCGGGCGCTGATCGCCATCCGCGACGCCGAGGTCGCGGCCGAAGCCTCGGGCATCGCCAAGCCGCGCCTGCTGATCACGGTGTTCATCTTCGCCGGCGCCTTGGCCGGCGTGGCCGGCGGGCTGTTCTCCTCGCTGCAAAGCTACATCACGCCCGACGCCTTCACCTTCGACCTCTCGGTGCTGTTCTTCATCGCCATCCTGCTCGGCGGGCGCGGCTCGATCCTCGGCCCGCTGCTCGGCACCATCATCCTCACCGTGCTGCCGGAATTCGCCGCACCGCTGGTGGCATGGTCGACCTTCCTCTACGCCGCGCTCTTGCTGGTGATCGTGCTGGTGATTCCCGGCGGCATCGCCGACCTGCTCGACTACAAGAACCGCCGGCCGCTGCAGCAGCATCGCGAGATCGTCGCGCGGCCCGAGCTGCTGGCGCGCGTGCTCGACCGCAGCAAGGATGCGCCGCGCGGCGCGATCGAGCTCAAGGACATCGCGCTGCATTTCGGCGGCGTGCGCGCCATCGACGGCCTCGACCTCACCATCCGCTCGGGCGAGGTGCATGGCCTGATCGGCCCCAACGGCAGCGGCAAGACCACGACGCTCAACGTGATCTCCGGCTATTACCGGCCGCGCTCGGGCACCGCGACGCTGAACGGTGCGCCGCTGCCGTTCGGCGCACCGCACACTCGCGCCCGCTATCGCATCGCGCGCACCTTCCAGACGCCGCGCCTGATCGGCGGCGCCTCGGTGCTGCAGAACGTGATGATCGGCGGCACCATCGACGGCCATGCCGGCTTCAGCGAGGCGATGCTGTCGCTGCCGCGCCATCACCGCGACGAGAAGGCGTTACGCGACGCCGCGATGATCGCGCTGCAGACGGTCGGCCTGGAGACCCTGGCCGACGTACGCGCCGACCGCCTGCAGCACAGCGAGCTGCGCTTCATGGAGATCGCCCGCGCGCTGATGCTGCGGCCGGCCTTCCTGATGCTCGACGAGCCCGCCGCCGGCCTGTCGGCCGAGGAGATCAGGCGGCTGGGCGCGCTGATCAAGGCGATCAGCCGCGCCGGCGTGGGCGTGCTGCTGGTCGAGCACCACGCCGACATGATCTTCGACGTCAGCGACCGGGTGACGGTGCTGAACCTCGGCAAGATGCTGGCCGCCGGCACGCCCGACGAGATCCGCTCGCACCGGGAGGTGGTGAATGCCTATCTCGGCGGCTGATCCCCTGCTGGAGATCAAGGGCCTGTCGGCCGGCTACGGCAAGATCGGCGTGCTGAGCGGCATCGACCTCACCATCGGCGCCGGCGAGATCGTGGCGCTGCTCGGTCCCAACGGCGCCGGCAAGAGCACGCTGCTCAAGGCGATCTCCGGCCTGTTGCCGCGCACCGGCAGCATCCGCTTCGGCGGCCAGGACATGAGCAGCGCCAACCCGCGCGACGCCGTCAATGCCGGCCTCGTTCACGTCGTCGAGGGCCACCGCGTCTTCACCCAGCTCAGCGTCGCCGACAATCTGATGCTCGCCGGCTACGGCATGAGCGGTGCCGATCGCGCGCAGCGGGTCGAGGAGGCGCTGTCGTTCTTCCCGGAGATCGCCGCCAAGCGCCACGACCGCGCCGTGACGCTGTCCGGCGGCCAGCAGCAGATGCTGGCCGTGGCGCAGGGCCTGGTACGGCGACCGCGTCTGCTGATGCTCGACGAACCCTCGGCCGGCCTGTCACCGGTGCTGGTCGACCGCGTGCTGACCACCGCCGCCCAGCTGCGCGAGGCGGGAACCTCCGTGCTGCTG
>CAYNOF010000850.1:0-13169 GCA_964398335.1 uncultured Rhizobiaceae bacterium | reverse complement strand
CCTGGCGCCGGCGTGCAGCGGCACGGCCAGCCCGTCGAGTGCCGTCTCGAGCGTGATCAGCGCGGCGGCGGGATGGCCGCGATCGAGCCGGCTGCGCATCGACGGATGGAACAGCGCGCGCAGGCTGCCGTAGACGACTTCCTCGTCGACGCTGTTGGACACCACCAGCTGCGAGCCCACGGCGATCGAAGCGCAGGCCTCGACGCCCTGGTACATGCCGGCCGGCACGGTCAGCGTCGTGAGTCCCGGCCGGTCGCGGCGCAGCCGGTCGGCGACGGCGGAGGAGACCGGCAGCAGCTCGATCTCGACCTGCCGCGCCAGGCCGACCAGCAGTGGCGCCGGCTGGCCGGCGACCATGACGAAGGCGTCGAGCGTGCCTTCGCGCAGCTTGTGGCTGGCGGCCTGCGGCGAGACGTAGTCGGCGACGATGTCGCGCCGGCCGAGCCCATAGGCCGACAGCAGCGCCCGCGCCAGCGGCAAGGTGCCGGAGGCCTGCTCGCCCAGCGACACCGTGCGGCCGCGCAGATCGGCGATGCTGTGGAGGTCGCGGTCGCGGCGGGCCACGATGTGCACGGTCTCGGGGAACAGGTTGGCGGCGGCGCGCAGGATGGTGACCGGCTTGCCGCCGAACGCCTCGTCGCCGGCCAGCGCCGCGGCGGCGATGTCGGCCTGCACCAGGCCGGCATCGAGCGTGCCCTCGGCCATGCGCCTGATGTTCTCGACCGATCCCTGGGTGGCGATGGCCTCGGCGATCAGGCCGGGCACGCCGCAATTGCCGCCGGCATCGCAGGGACGCCCGCCCGGCGGATTGCTGATGGCCGTGGCGATCAGGCCGGCAACCGGAAAGTAGGTGCCGCCGATCGGACCGGACCCGATGGTGAAATTGCGGGTGGTCGGCGCCTGCCCCCGCACACCACCAGCCGCGGCCAGGAACGTGGCGGCGGCAGCGAGAGTGAACGGACGGCGTCGCAGCACGCGACTCTCCGACAGGCAAAGGGTTGATGAGAAGACTTTACGCCGCTCGCACTACCCGTGCCATCGAATCACGACCAAAGTTGGATCACCACACGCCGAAAAATATCCCGTGTGCCTTATGTGCCGCAGTCCGCGCCTCGACAAAGCCATCATCGACCGTGACCCGGCTCTTGCGCGCGCGCATCCAGTCGAACAGGCGGGCCCGCATCTCGTCGCGCACCGAGGCATGGCCGGGGTCGCGGCCGAGATCGACGAGCTCGCGCGGATCGCCCTCCAAGTCGAAGAGCTGCGGCGGGAAATCCAGCCACCACACGTATTTCCAGCGATCCGTGCGGACCATGAAGGCCCGGCAATCGCGCACGTGGCGGCCCAGGATGCGGCGCGCCTCGCGGAAGGAATAGTCGAGCTCGGAGAACACCGCGTCGCGCCAGCCCGTCCGATCGTCGCGCGACTGCGCCTTGCTCGACACGAGGTCATCGGGCACCGCGATGCCGCGGGTCAGCGGCAGGAGCGAGCGCCCCTCGATCAGATGGCGCTGCGCCGGCAGGCCCAGCGCGTCGAGGCAGGTCGGCACCACGTCGACGCCCTCGACGAAGCGCTGGTCGATGCTGCCGCGCGTGGCGTCGGCGGCCGCATCTGGGTCGACGACGATGAACGGTACCCGCACCACCTCCTCGTAGAAGATCTCCTTCTCGCCCAGCCAGTGGTCGCCGAGGAAATCGCCGTGATCGGCGGTGAACACGATCAAGGTGTCGTCGAGCCGGCCAGCCTTCTGCATCACCGCGAGCAGCCGGCCGAGATGATCGTCGATCTGCTTGATCAGGCCCCTATCGGCCGGCCGCACGGTCGCGGCGGCTTCGGGCCGCTGGAACGAGACCGACTCCTCGTGCTGGCGATAGGCGGCGAGCACCGGATGCTGGTCGACCAGCTCCGACTCGGCGCGGTTGGGCGCCAGGCAATGCTGCGGCCCGTAGAGCGCGTGATAGGGCGCCGGCGCCATGTAGGGCCAGTGCGGCTTGACGTAGCTGAGATGGAGGAACCAGGGCTGCTCGCCCTGGCGCTCGATGAAGCGGATCGCCTGGTCGGTCATGTAGGCGGTCTCGGAGTGTTCCTCCTTCACCCGCGCCGGCAGGCGCACGTTGCGCATGTTCCAGCCCGAGAGCTTCTCGCCGCTGGGCCCATCGGCGGCGATGACGAACTCGTTCCAGGGATCGTCGGCGACATAGCCGTGGGCGCGCAGGAAGGCCGGGTAGCCGCTCTCGGCACCGGGCGGGGAATGACCGTCATAGCGGTCCAGCTCCTCGAAGCCGCCGGTGCGCATCAGCGCCGCCAGCGCCGAGCCGCCTTCGATGCCATAGCGCTCGAGCCCCTCGCTGTCGGGCAGCACGTGCGTCTTGCCGGCCAGCGCCACGCGCATGCCCGAGGGCCGGAGGTAGTCGCCGATGGTGCGCTCACGGATCGACAGCGGCACGCGGTTCCAGGTGGCGCCGTGGCTCTGCACGTAGCGGCCGGTATAGAACGACATGCGCGAGGGGCCGCAGACGGCGGACTGCACATAGGCGCGCGGAAAGAGCACGCCGCGCTTGGCCAGCGAATCGATGTGCGGGGTCGAGAGGTGCGGGTGGCCGGCGCACGACAGATGGTCGGCGCGCAACTGATCGCACATGATAAACAGGATGTTCCTGACCTTGCCCATCGGGCTTCCCCCCAAACGCTGCTCGTCTCCATCCTAAGACAACATGCTCGACCCGCGTATCACCGCCATCCTCGATTTCTGGTGCAGGCCCCGGACGCATCCGAAGTACGGCGAAAGCCGCGAGATCTGGTTCAAATGCGGCCCCGAGTTCGACGCCGAGATCCGCCGCCGCTTCGGCGGCGATATCGGGCAGGCGCTGACCCGGCGGCTCGATCACTGGATCGACACGCCGCAAGGCGCGCTGGCGCTGGTGCTGCTGCTCGACCAGTTCACGCGCAACACCGGCCGCGGCACGGCCGCCGCCTTCGCCGGCGACAGGCACGCCCGGCATGTCGCCGACATGGCGCTGGCGCGCGGCTACGACCGGCGCTTTCCCTGCCAGCTCGCGAAGTTCTTCTACCTGCCCTTCGAGCACAGCGAATCGCTGGGCGACCAGCACCGCTCGATCGGCCTGTTCGCGCGCCACAGCCCGGCGATCGTGCTGACCTGGGCGGTGGCCCATCGCAATATCATCGCGCGCTTCGGCCGCTTCCCGCACCGCAACGCCGCGCTGGGCCGCACCAACACGCCGGCCGAGGACGCCTACCTCGCCGGTCACCACGAGCGCTTCGGCCAGTGATCAATCGATCTCCGCGAGCGTGCGGACGTAGAGGTCGTGCATCGGCTGACCGAAGCAGCAGAAGATCACGCGCTCGATCGCCGGCCCGTCGCGCACCGTCTCGACGGCGATGCGCGTGGCCTCCTCGGCGGGATAGCGATAGATGCCGGTGCTGATCGCCGGGAAGGCAATCGAGCTCAGCGCATGCTTCTCGGCCAGGGCCAGCGCGCTGCGGTAGCACGACGCCAGCAGCGCGGCCTCGCCATGGCTGCCGCCGTTCCATACCGGCCCGACGGTGTGGATCACGTGCCGCGCCGACAGGCGATAGCCCCTGGTGATCTTGGCCTCGCCGGTGCGGCAGCCGTTGAGCATCCGGCACTCGGCCACGAGCTCCGGACCGGCGGCGCGATGGATCGCACCGTCGACACCGCCGCCGCCCAGCAGCGAGGAGTTGGCGGCGTTGACGATGGCGTCGACATCGAGGGTGACGATGTTGGCTTCCTCGATCGAAACGCGGTCTTTCCACTGCGGCAAGGCTGCCTCCTTGACGGTGATCCGGCGCGGCGCCAAGTAGCTCCATATTCACACAAGGGAGTTTGGGAATGGCGGACAAAGTCGATCTCGGCCTGGGCGCCAACGTGCGCAAGAAGGTCGCCGAGGGTCTGGCCGAAGTGCTGGCCGACCACTACCTGCTGGCGCTGAAGACCCAGAACTTCCACTGGAACGTCACCGGCCCGAATTTCCAGGGCCTGCACACGCTGTTCGGCACCCAGTACGAGGCGCTGCACACCGCGGTCGACCTGCTCGCCGAGCGCATCCGCACCCTGGGCTTCCCGGCGCCGGGCGGCTTCGCGGTCTACGGCAAGATGGCGACGCTCAAGGAGGCCAAGGGCGGCGAGCCCTGGCAGGAGATGTGCACGCAGCTGGCGGCCGACAACGATTCGCTGGTCAAGGCCTGCCGCAAGCTCGGCGACATGGCCGACGAGGCGGGCGACACCGAGACCGGCGACCTGATGAACGGCCGCAAGGAAGAGATGGCCAAGGCGGCCTGGATGCTGCGCTCGCACGTCGCCTGAGCCGCACGTCCCCAAAAGCAAACGGGCCGCTGATGCGGCCCGTTTCGGTTAGCAGGCGATGCGCCTTACCAGTAGCGCACGGGGCCGGTGTCGACGTGCACGAAGCCGGTGCGCGGATAGTAGCCGACGCCGCCGAGCTGCAGCTCGCGCGCCGCCTGGCGCACCTGGTAGGGCGTGAAGCCCGGCACCTTGATGTCGATCGCCTGGCCCTGCATGTGCAGGCTGTTGCGCGCCACGCCGCGGCTCATGCGCGCCAGCACGGCGTTGGTCTGCGGCGAGCGGTAGGCCGACAGCACCTCGAAGCTCGAGGCGCCCAGCCTGCGCTGCAGGTGGTAGAGGATGTCGAACAGCTCGGGATCCATCGCGATCACGTCGCCGTTCTTGGTGTCGGCCAGGAAGGTGCTGAGCTTCTGCAGCTCGGCCGGCACGTACTGACCGCCGCGACGGAAGGTCGAGGTGATGGTTTCCTGGGTATTGACGTTGAACAGGGTGATGGTGCGCGGGCTGCCGTCATCCGTCGGCGGCGGCAGCTTCTCGGCCGGCGGCGCGTAGGGCGACATCGCCGCGGCGGCCGGCACCACGGCGCCGTAGCGGCCGGTGCGCTGCGGGTTGGCATAGGCTGCCCGGGCCGCCGGGCGGCCGGTCGCCACCCTGGCTGTGCCGGCCGATGCAGCGACGGGCTTGGCAGCGGTGGTCGGCTTGGCGGCGGCGGCCGTCTGCGGCCCGCGCACGACCTTGACCTTGGCGGTTTGCGCTGCCGGCTTCACGACGGGCTTGGTCGCGGCGGCGGGCGGCTTGGCCGCCGCCGCCTTGCCCGGCGGCTTCACCGCGGGCTTGGTCGCCGGCTTGTCGGTCGTGGCAGCGGGCGGATCGGCGGTCTGGGCGAGAAGGGTTGCGGGTGCGGCGAACGCCACAATTGCCACAAGAATGCCCAGTCCTGCCGCTCGCATGAGGAAGTCCGCCAGCCGTTGAAGTTGATGTTGCACGAATGCAACACCAACCTACCTACCATCTGAAACAATTAGAAACAACCCTTTGAGAGCGATGCTCTCATCATTTCACACATCCGGTTTGCTAATAGAATCAATGCCTTGATATCGTCATGAACGCGCCGCGTTCGATGTGCGTCGGCGTTCGGCGACACCTTCGATCTCGCGCCGGATGTCCGGATTGGCGGCGAGCAGGCGGCGAAAATCGGCAGCGGACAGCTCCATCAGGTGGCACGAGCCGTCGGCGACGACGTCGGCGTTGCGCGGCCGGTTCTCGAGCAGCGCCATCTCGCCGAAGAAGTCGCCGTCGCGCAGCACCACGTCGCCGACCGGCAGCTTCACCACCGCCTGGCCGGCGGTGATGAAATACATGGCATCGCCTTCCTCGCCCTTCTCGACCACCTTCTCGCCGGCCAGGGCGACGCGCGGGCGCAGGCGGCTGCCGACCTCCCGCACCGCGGCATCGCTCAGCCGCGCGAAGATCGGCACGCGCGAGATCATCGCCGCCAGCTCCTGGCTGATGCGCAGCGGCGTGCGCCGCATGGCGCCGGCACGGCGCTCCTCCAGCTCGCGCTGCAGGTCGTCGTAGACCTCGCGGCCGATGGTCATGTTGGCCCAGTGCCGCTCGTACTCGAGACCCTCGAGCCGGATGGCGATGCGCTCGATGTGCTGGGCGCGCACCGCGTCGGCATAGCCGCCGTACTGCAGCGACAGCGCCCGCAGCGCCCGCTCGACGGCCTGTACCCGCCGCTCGGCGCGCGCGACCAGCGTGGCGGCGACATCCTCGCCGAGCAGGACGGCGAAATCGCCGCGGTCGTCCTCGCACATCTCGTCGAGCACGACGCGCATCGCCATCAGGGTCTCGAAGCGATCGGCAAGCTGCTCGGCGAAGGGCCGCTCCCAGCCGACGCGCTGGTAGATCCACAGCGCGAGATGGAAGCGCCAGCCCACGGCATTGAGCTGCTGCTGCGCCAGATCGTAGCCGGCGACGCCGTCGGTGCGCACGCGGTCGATCAGGCGATCGACGCCGGTGATCAGCCGCGTGGCGATGGTGCGCGAGATCGTGCGGTGCTCGAAATGCTCCAGATAATGCTCGCGCTCGCGCGCGCACAGCACGCGCAGGCCATAGGCCTCGCGCACATCCGCCGGCAGCACGGGGCCGTAGACGATGACGTTGGTCGGTGCCGGCTCGGCCGGCGGCGCGGGCGGCGCGCCATAGGCCTCGGCGATCTCGCCCACCTCGCGGTCGACCTTCTCGCGCGAGACCCGCAGCACGCGGTCGCGCAGCGCCTTGTCGGTCTCGTCGAGCTCGTTGAGGCGGAAATAGCGCATCATCGGCCGCAGGCTGGGCGCGTTGATGAACAAGGTCATCAGCACGAACAGCGTGGCGACGATGGCGACGAACTCGCGCACCTCCTCCGGCAGCCGGCCAGTGCCGTAGGCGACCAGCGCCAGCGCCAGCGTCACCGCGCCGCGCAGGCCGCCCCAGAACAGGATGGTGCGGTAGCCGCGGTTGACCGGCTGCGAGCGGCCAGTCGCCTCGTGCATCGGCAGCAGGCCGAACAGCGTGAAGGCGCGCGCGCCGAAGGCGGCGACATAGACCACGATCACCGCCAGCACATGGCGCCATTGCAGGTCGTCGAGCACCTGCGCCGCCACGGTGGCGGCGAGCAGGAAGATCAGCGAGTTGGCCCAGAACTCGAGCTGGTGCCAGGTCTCGCGCAGCGCCTCCCAGGTGCGCGGCTGCAGGCGGGTGGGGCCCAGCGCCGCCATGGTCAGCGCCGCGGCGACCACGGCGACCACGCCGGAGACGTGGATGTAGCGGTCGCCCAGCACATAGGCGAGGTAGGCCAGGCCGACGGTGATCGAGGTCACGCCGACGCTGGAATGGCCCAGCCGCATCAGCAGCAGGATCGCCGCGCGCGCCAGCGCATAGCCCAGCGCGATGCCGCCGAGGAACTCGCGCAGGAAGCCCAGGCCGGGCGCCGCCGCATCGGGCAGCGCGCGGTTGATCAGGATGGCCACCAGGATGCCGAAGACGGTGATGGCGGCGGCGTCGTTGAACAACGCCTCGCCCTCGGCGAGGATCGACAGCCGCTTGGGTGCGCCGACGTCGCGCAGCACGCCGATCACCGCCGCCGGGTCGGTGGTCGAGACCACCGCGCCCAGCAGCAGGCAGAGGAAGATGTCGAGCCCGGTGGCGAGATGCAGCAGGCCGCCGACCGCGCCGATGCACAGGAACACCGCGACGATCGCCAGCAGCATCACCGCCCAGATGTCGTCGATCAGGCGACGCACCTCGATGGTCAGCCCGGCGGTGAACAGCAGCGGCGGCAGGAAGATGTAGAGGAAGGCCTCGGCCTTGCCGGTGACGCTGCTCAGGCCGTTGACCAGTTCGCCGACGATGCCATGGCCCTGGGCCTGGCCGCCGTAGCGGTCGGCGAGGATGCCCAGCGCGATGCCGAGCATGGCCAGCAGCACGGTGTGCGGCACGCGGAAGCGCTCGGCGACCGGCAGCAACAGGCTCGCCAGCGCCAGCGCCGCCGCGATGGCCAGGATTGCACCGATCAGTTCCGCCATACGTCCCGCACAACTTTACGCGGTCATACCTTCCCCGCTGGCGGGGGAAGGTACTGCGCCGCCACGTCGTTCAGTCTTCCTTCCGCTCCAGCACGCCCTTGCGCCACAGGCCCGCGGTGACGGTGCCGTTGGGCGCGACCTCGACACCGTAGCCGTCGCGCTCGCCATCGACAAACCGGCCGTGGAAACGGGTGCCGTTGGGCAGCGTCAGCAGCCCCATGCCCTGGCGGCGGCCGGCGGCGAACTCGCCTTCGTAGCGCTCGCCCGAGGCCAGGGTCTCGACGCCGACGCCGACCAGCGCGCCGCCGCGCCACTCGCCGGCCTGCGTGACCGACACGCCGTCGCGGGTGAAGGTGCGCACGCCGAAGCCCTCGGGCTTGCCGCCGACCACGTCGCCGGCATGGCGCTCGCCGGGGCGCAGCGTGAAGACACCGAAGCCCGCCGGCGCGCCGCCCGACCACTCGCCCTCATAGGCGCGGCCATCGGTGGTGCGCACCGTGCCCAGCCCGTCGAGGCGATCGGCCTTCCACTCGCCCGCCTGGCGTTCGCCGTCGGCCATCTCGACGACGCCCAATCCCTCGCGGCGGTTGTCGCGCACCGTGCCGACGTATTTCGACTTGTCGGGGAAGTCGACGCGCTCGGCGCCCGGCAGGTCGGACTTGCCGGCCTCGGCGGCGCGGATGCGCGCCTCGCCGGCGCGCTCGCGGGCGCGCTGGCCGGCGATGTTGGCGCGCTCGGCGGCGGCGTTGGCCCGCGTGGCCGTGGCGCTGGCGAGATCGATGGTGCTCTGGCGCGTCACGCCCTTGGGGGCGACCGGAGCAGGGCCGGCCGGTGCCGGCGTGGCCGGTGGCAGCACCTTGTCGATGGGCTCGCGTTTGGGCTCCGGCTGTGACGGTGCTGGCTTCGGCTGGGCCTGTGACGGCGCCGGTTTCGGCGCGGTCACCGGCGGCTGGAGATCGGCCGGCGGTGCGGCTTTCGGCGTCGGCGCGGTCGTTGTCGGCGCCGACGGCGGCGGCGCGGTGGCGACCTGTGTCGGTGGCTGATCACGCAGCGCCGGCCAGACGAATACGCCGCCGACCACGACGGCGGCGACCAGGCCCAGCGCGCCGGTCAGGCCGCGCCAGGAGAATATCTGCCGTCGCGTGACCGCGGCCTCGGGCGGCCGGATGCGATCGTCCGCCTGTATCGCCGACAGGCGCACCTGCACGCGCCGGGAGGGCGTCTCCAGCACGCGCGTCGGCGCGGCTTCCGGATCGTTCGCGTCGACCGCCGGTGCGACGCGTACCGCATCGTCGAGCCGCAGCAATTCGCGCCATGCCGTGATCGAGCGCGGCCTGCCCTCGGGAAAGACCGACAGCGCCGTGTTGATCGCGGCGATGAAGCGCGGTGCGTACCGTCCGTCGGATACCAGCGGCTTGTACGGGTCGTCGCGCACGCGCGCCGTTGCTTCCGGCGGGGCGGTGCCGGTGATGGCGTGATGCATCACGGCGGCCAGGGCGTAGATGTCGGTGGCCGGTCCCTGCTTGCCGTCGGTGGCGTATTGCTCGATCGGCGCGTAGCGCGGCGTGACGATGCTGGTCAGCGTGCGGTCGTTGCTGCGCAGCGCCTGACGGGCGGCGCCGAAAGCGTGCGGCACCGTCGAGGCGACGGTGCGCACGATGATGTTGGCGGGCTTGATGTCGCGATGCAGGAAGCCCGCGGCGTGCACCAGCTCGAGCCCCTCGAGCAGGCCCGACAGCACCGCCACGACGCGCGCCGGCTCCAGCCTGCCCGGCCCGGCGATCAGCTCGGCGAAGGGTCGGCCGGCCTCGTGCTCCATCACCATGTAGCCGGTGCCGTTGGCCTCGAAGAAGCGCAGCACCGGCACGATGCTGCGGTGGCGGAAGCGCGCCAGCGTGCGCGCCTCGTCGAGGAAGCGGTCCAGGCCCCAGCGATAGGACTCGGCCTGGTTGCGCGAGCGCGGCGAGACGGTGGCGCCCTGCACGCGCACGGCGAACTCGCTGGGCAGGTACTCCTTCAGCGCCACGGCGCGGTGCAGGACGGTGTCGGTGGCGAGATAGGTGATGCCGAAGCCGCCCTGCCCCAGCACGCGGTCGATCCGGTACTCGTTCAGGCGGTAGCCGGCACGCAGCGCGGAAGGAAAATCGGCGTCGGTCATCGGAAATCAGGACGACCGGGACCGGCCGCCGCACGGAGAGAGGGCGTGTTTGGCCGATGATTCAGGCGGGATTGCGTGCGGCGCATTGCACATATTGTGAACGACTGTGACGCTCCGGCGCCAGCGCCGAGGTGCCATGGGCCGTGCGCATAGCACGATGCCGCGCGGTGGTGTATGAGGCGCGCCCACATCGCCTCCCCCATCCGAGGGTCTTCATGTCGTTCCATCGCCGCACGGCGCTGGCCGGTCTCGCCGGCATCAGCTTCGCCTCGCTCGCCAGCTCGGTCCTCGCGCAGGCCTGGCCGGCCAAGCCGATCCGCCTGATCGTGCCCTATCCCGCCGGCGGGCCGACCGACGTGCTGGGCCGCGTGCTGGCCGAGAAGCTGTCGCAGGCGCTGGGCCAGCAGGTCATCGTCGACAACAAGCCGGGCGCCAGCGGCAATCTCGGCTCCGACATCGCCGCCAAGGCGCCGGCCGACGGCTACACGCTGGCGCTGGGCAACAACGCCACGCACGCCACCAACCAGAGCCTGTTCCCCAACATGCCCTACGACGCGGCCAAGGACTTCGCGCCCATCGCGCTGGTCGCCGGCGTCACCCACGTGCTGGTGGTGCACCCCTCGGTGCCGGCCAAGACCATCCAGGAGTTCGTCGCCTGGGCCAAGGCGCAGGCCGGCAAGCTGAACTACGCCTCGACCGGCAACGGCTCGGCCTCGCACCTGACCATGGAGCTGTTCAAGGGCCTGGCCAGGTTCGAGGCCACGCACGTGCCCTACAAGGGCACGGCGCCGGCGGTGCAGGACCTGCTGGGCGGCCAGGTGCTGGCCAGCTTCCAGACCATGCCCTCGGTGATCGGCCAGATCCGCGCCGGCACCCTGCGCGCGCTGGCGACCACCGGCCGGGCCCGCGCCGGCGCGCTGCCCGACGTGCCGACCGTGGCCGAGACGCTGTTCCCCGGCTTCGAGTCGGATGCCTGGTTCGCGCTCTTCGCGCCGGCGGGCACGCCCGACGACATCATCAAGCGCGTCAACGCCGAGGCGCTGAAGGCGCTGGCGATGGCCGACGTCAAGGACGCCGCCGCCAAGCAGGGCTTCGAGATCATGACCTCCTCGCCCGCCGAGCTCGGCGCCTTCGTCAAGGCCGAGATCGTGAAGTGGGCCAAGGTGGTGAAGGACTCGGGCGCCAAGGTCGACTGAAACCGGCTTTGCCATGGTTTCTATGGTCTGCACTGGTCGACACGGGCGAGATGGCAGCATCGTCCGCCCGTTACCACGACGGTGTGGCGGCCAAAGGCGGTCGAGGGCTCGAGTGCCGGGGTCGACTGAAGCCGGCTTTGCCATGTTTTCTATGGTCTGCACTGGTCGACGCGGGTAAGGCGGCAATACCGCGAGCGTCGTCCGCCCCTCACCACGACGGTGTGCCGGGCGAAGGCGGCCAAGGAGTCGGGTGCCGAGGTCGACTGACGTCGGCTTTGCTATGGGCTCTATGGTCTGCACTGGTCGACGCGGGTGAGACGGTTCCTGTGGCGGGTGCCGTCCCCCATCATGAGGCACCGCCCGCCCGAGTCCATTTCCGCCTCTAGGAATGCCAGCCGGCCGCCTTGACTGCCTCGCGCCGGGTCTTGCTGACAGGCACTTCCAGCCCGTTGCGCAGAATCAGGACGAGCCTTTGGCCGTCGCGATTCGCAGCCTGCACGGCGCCATGCGCCACCCACCAGGAGCGATGCACCTGCAGGCCGGCCGCCTCGCCCAGCTCGGCGATGGCGTCACGCAGCCGCAACAGGATCAGGTCGCTGCCGATGGCGGTGTGGATACGCAGGTAATGGTCCTCCATCTCCAGCGCCAGCAGGTCGCGGCCCAGGGCCGGCGGGATGCGGCGGAAGAAATTGGCCTCGGCGGCCGGTTCGGTCGCCGGGGCCGGCAGATCCGCGACCCGCGCCCGCTCGACGTCAGCCTGCTGATGCAGGCGCTGCTGCATGAACAGGCCGATCACCACCGAGAGCGAGATCGTCAGCACGGCGTGGTTGGGGATCAGCCACAGCAGGGCGCGCAGCGGCAGGGTCGTGCGCAGCATGGCCTCGAGCGCATAGACCACCAGCGCCCCCGGGATCGCCGCCAGCGCCCCGGCCAGCGCCATGCGCGCCACGGCGGGCCAGCGATCGACCGCGTCCCAGCGCATCAGCAGCCGTACCAGGCCGACGACCAGCAGCCAGGTCGAGACGCCGGTGACCAGGAAGTACGGCAGCCGCAGGGCGAAGCCCATCGCGTCGAAGGTGCCGAATGGCCCGATCACCGCCAGCACCAGGCAGATGCCCAGCATCCACGGCACGTCGTCACGCAGGTTGCGGACATATCGCGGTTCACGCATCGCGAACGATTGTCCCCATCCGTTGACGAAAAAGCCAGTTCACCGGCGAAGCCGGCCTCGCCGCGGAACCCGGCGGCGGCCATGGTCGCCGCCATGACCTACGCCCTGAACTATGCCCTTGGCATCCTCGTCAACACCCCGTGGTGGGTGTGGCTGATCCTGCTCGCCGTCACGGCACTGGGCCTGCGCGACCTGCGGCCGCGCCGGCTGTCACCTTACGGCATGGCGGTGCTGCCGCTGGTGTCGCTGGTGCTCGCCCTGCTCGGCTTCATGCGGTTTGCCCCGCCCATGGCCGCGCTCGCGGCCTGGGCGCTGCTGGCCGTGGTCGGCGCCGTCGTCGGCGTCGGCCGCGCCAGCCGCCGGCAGATGACGCCGGTCGACGGCCAAATCCACGTCGGCGGCTCGTGGTTCTCGCTCGGGCTGGGCTGGGCGATCTTCGCCGTGCAATACGCCCAGGGCGTGCTGACGGCGGTCATCCCCGGCCTGCGCGCCGATCCGCTGTGGATCGCCGCCTCGTTCGGCTTCTCCGGCTTCACCCTGGCCCTGGGCCTGGGCTGGCTGGTGCGCATGCAGCAGCGCCTGCGCCTGCTGCGCAGCCTCCAGCCGGCCGACGCGTCAGGTCGCGGCTAGCGCGATCCCCGCCAGCACCATCGCGCCGCCGACGACGCGCACGCCGACCGTGCCCGACAGGCGACGCGCCAGCAGGCCGACGCCGATGCCGGCCAGATGC
>CAYNOF010000849.1:0-5020 GCA_964398335.1 uncultured Rhizobiaceae bacterium | reverse complement strand
GCGGACCACTCCATCTTCCCCCTCCCTCCTTGTGGGGGGGCTGGGGAGGGGGTGGCTACACACGCGATACCTCGTCCTGAGCACCCCCCACCCAACCCTCCCCCACAAGGGGGGAGGGCTATGAGTTGCCAGCGGCGAACCAGGATCAAGCCAGCATAGCCTGATGGCGGGACGCCGGCGCTCCCAAAGACGCTCTAATCGTGGCGCAGGGCTTCGATCGGATCGAGGCGCGAGGCGCGCTGGGCGGGGTAGAAGCCGAAGAACACGCCGATCAGGGCGCTGAAGCCCACCGCCACGACGATGACCTCGGGCTGGACCAGGGTCGGCCAGCCGGCGGCGTTGGCGACGATCACCGCGCCGCCGATACCGAGCACGACGCCGATCGCGCCGCCGATCGCCGAGAGCGTCGTGGCCTCGATCAGGAACTGGCGCATGACATCGCCGCGGCGCGCGCCCACGGCGAGGCGCAGGCCGATCTCCTTGGTCCGCTCGGTGACCGAGACCAGCATGATGTTCATGATGCCGATGCCGCCGACCAGCAGCGACACGCCGGCGACGGCGGCCAGCAGCAGCGCCAGGATGCGCGCCGAGGCCGCTTGCGTCTCGGCCACCTCGGTGAGGTTGCGGATCCAGAAATCGTTGTCCTGCGCCGCCGTCAGCCGGTGACGCTGGCGCAGCAGGTTGCTCAGCGCCTGCTCGGCGTCGCTCATGTCCTCGCCGTCGCGGATCTTGATCAGCACGGCGGCGACAGCCCGTGAATTGGCGCGGCTGGTGCCGACGACCTTCTGCTTGGCCGTCGACAGCGGCACGATCACCGTGTCGTCCTGGTCCTGGCCCGAGGTGTTCTGGCCCTTGCGCGCCAGCACGCCGACGACCAGGAACGGCGTCGCCTTGACGCGGATGGTCTGGCCGACCGGATCGACGTCGTCGCCGAACAGGTTCTTCGCCACGGTCTCGCCCAGCAGGATCACCTTGCCGGCGCCGGACAGCTCCTGCGCAGTGAAGTCGCGGCCATTGGTGATCTCCCAGTCGCGCGCCTCGAGATAGCCGGCGCTGACGCCCAGCACCGAGGTCGACCAGTTGTTGCCGCCGGCGACGATCTGCGCCGTGCCGCGCACCGTGCCGACCGAGACCTGCACCGCGGGCACCTCGCGCGCCATCGCCGCGACGTCCTCCTCCGACAAGGTCCAGCGCGAGCCGAAGCCCATGCGCACGCCGCCCGACGTGATGCTGCCCGACACGACGATCATCAGGTTCGAGCCCAGGCTCTGGATCTGCTGCATCACCTTGGCCTTGGCGCCCGAGCCGACCGCGACCATGACGATCACCGCGGTCACGCCGATGATGATGCCCAGCATGGTGAGCGCGCTGCGCAGCAGATTGGCGCGCAAGGCGTCGAGGGCGGAGCGCAGGGCCTCGAAGATGCTCACGCCGCGTCCTCGCGCTCGGCGCCGGCGATCAGCTCGGCCAGCTCCGCGGCCGCGTCGTTCGGCACCTGGCGCCGGTCGTCGACCACCTTGCCGTCGCGGAAGCGGATCACGCGGCTGGCGAAGGCCGCGACGTCGGGCTCGTGGGTGACGATCACCACGGTCTGGCCGTCGCGGTTGAGCCGCTGGAACAGCGCCATGATCTCGAGGCTGGTGCGCGAATCCAGCGCGCCGGTGGGCTCGTCGGCGAGCAGCAGCGCCGGATCGTTGACCAGCGCGCGGGCGATGGCGACGCGCTGCTGCTGTCCGCCCGAGAGCTGCGCCGGCCGGTGGTCGAGGCGCCCGCCCAGGCCCACCGTCTCGAGCGCCACTTTCGCCTTGGCCTCGCGCAGCGCGCGGCCGGCACCGGCATAGACCATCGGCAGGCAGACATTGGCCAGCGCCGTCGAGCGCGGCAGCAGGTTGAACGACTGGAAGACGAAGCCGATCTTGCGGTTGCGCAGGGCGGCGAGCTGGTCGGGCGACAGGCCGGCCACCGACTCGCCGTCGAGCACGTAGTCGCCCTTGCTCGGCGTATCGAGGCAGCCCAGCAGGTTCATGAAGGTCGACTTGCCCGAGCCCGAGGGGCCCATCACCGCGGCGAAGTCGCCGCGCGCGATCGACAAGGTCGCGCGCCTGAGCGCGCGCACGCGCTGATCGCCCATGACATAGGTCTTGGCGAGATCGCGCGTCTCGATCAGCGCGCGAGGGGAGCCGCCATCCATGACCACCACCTCACCCCGAGGAGCGCCCAAAGGGCGCGTCTCGAAGGGTGGGCAAAGAGCCCGGTGCGTTTGCCCATGCTTCGAGACGGAAGCTGCGCGGCTTCCTCGGCACGAGGTCGAGGGACATCATCATCAGAACCGCAGGCGCGGCGGGCCTGACGAGTCGCCTGCAGCAGCCGGGCGCGGGCCGCCGCCGACGATCACCTCGCTGCCGGCCTTCAACTCGGTGGTGATGATCTCGGTGTTGGTGCCGTCGCCGACGCCCAGCCGCACGCGCACCAGCTTGGCCAGGCCATCGGGCCCGACGATGAACAGCTCGGCCGGCGGCGCGCCCTGCGTGGCGGCGCGGATCGCGGCGTATTTCGGCTTCTGCTCGGCGTTGAGCATGGCGTCGATCTGCTTGGCCGCCGCCTCGCGGATGGCGCGCACCTTGATGCGCCGCTCCTCCGGCGGGGCGCCGCTCTGGAACACGGCGCGCACCTGCGCCCCGCTGTCGGCGAAGATGCGATCGAGCTCCTTCCGCTGGTCGGCGTTGAGGTGGAGCTGCTCGGTCAGCAGCTTCTTCGCCGCCTCGGCGTTGGCCTGCGGATTGCGCTGCGGGCCGCCGGGCTGCCCGCCCGGGCCGCCCTGCTGCGGCGGCTCGTCACCGCCCGCGCCGGGCTGCTGTTGCTGCGGCGCGCGGCCCGGCGGCTTCCAGCGCAGCGCGGCGTTGGCCACCTTCAGCACGTCGTCGCGCTTGTCGGTGATGATGGTCACCGTCGCGGTCATGCCAGGCAGCAGCTTGAGGTCGGGATTGTCGGCGGCGATCACCACCGTATAGGTGATGACGTTCGAGATGTTGGTGGGCGCCAGGCGCACCTGGGAGACCTTGCCGCGGAAGCGATCGTTGGGATAGGCGTTGACGGTGAAGGTGACCTCCTGGCCGTCGCGCACGCGGCCGATATCGGCCTCGTCGACCGTGGTCTCGACCTGCATGTTGCGCAAATCCTGCGCCACCGTGAACAGGGTCGGCGCCTGCAGGCTGGCGGCGACGGTCTGGCCGACATCGATCGAGCGCTGCACCACCACGCCGTCGATCGGCGCGCGGATGATCGAGCGCTTGAGGTTGACCTCGACCTGGGCGACCGCGGCGCGGCGCTGCAGGACATTGGCCTTGAGGTTCTCGAGCTGCGCATCGGCGACCTTCAGGCTGGCTTCCGATGCACGCAGCGCGGCGCGCGCGGATACCGCCGCGTAAAGCGCCTTCTCGGCATCGGCGCTCGATCCCGCGCCGCTCTTCGCCAGCCCGTCGCGGCGCCTGGCCTCGCTTTCGGCGGTCGCCAGGTTGGCCTTGAGGTTCTCGATGTCGGCCGCGGCCTTCTCGATCTGCGCCACCTGCATCACCACGGCCGCCTCGGCCGAGGCGAGATCGGCCTTGGCCGACTGCAGCTGGGCCTCGACCAGCTCGGTGTCGATGCGGGCCATCTCCTGGCCGGACTTCACCAGGGTGTTGAAGTCGGCCTTGAGCTCGACGATCTGGCCCGAGAGCTGCGAGCCGACGACGACGGTGGTCACCGGGTTGACGGTGCCGGTCGCCGTGATGACCGACGTGATCGGCCCGCGCTCGACCTTGACCGTGCGGTATTTCGGCGGCGGTTCGCTGCCGGCCGTGAACGCGTAGGCGCCGCCGGCCAAAGCTGCGACCAGCACGGCCCCGCCGATCAGCCATTTCCATTTGCTGTTGAGCACGCCTCAGCCCTGTCCATTTGGTCCGGCGTCCCCACGACCGGTCGGGCGCAATCTACACCGAGCCCGGGCGCCGCGCTCACCCCGGGTTTGTGACGGCACGTTGCCGTGATCCTGCCCTCCGGCAGGGAAGATTGCCCGTAGGCCGGCGGGCGGCGGTCAGTATTTGGCAATGACGGCGCTACCAGTGCGGGCCCGGGACCTGCATCGTCGCGCAGGCCTCCGCCCGGCCAGGTTTCGCCGCTGGCGTACAATTGCGGGCGTACCAGTCCTCGAACGGCTTGCGTATCCTGTCCCCACATACAGTCCGCGTGTTGTCCCGCAACATCACCTCGGCTCGCCGGTTCTGTGGTTCGCTGACGCCTGCGCCAGTCTGGATCAGGAGCTGGCGATCGCCTTTGCCAGATACGCCGATGGCAGCCGCCGGCACACCTCCCCGGACGAGGTACGCCTTGATGCCGTTCGCGCGCTGCAGCGACATGGCCATGTTCGCGGCGCTCGATCCGGTCGTGTCGGCATGTCCCGTAATGGCGAACCTCCCGCCGCCGAGGCGCCAGTCGGCGAGCATTTGATCCAACCTCTTGGAAGCCACCTCATCCAGCGTCGCGCCAGCTTTGAAGAACAGCATCGCGGATGCTCCCCAATAGCAGGTATCCACGGGGGGAGGCGCCGGCACCGGGTCATTGTCCGAGGATCCGCATGCGCTCATCGTGCACGCCGCGAACAGGGCAGCCACAAGGCGCCAGACTCTGATCATCGTCCCTCCCGCTTACCTTCTCCGGTTGGTAGCGACAGATTCAGAACGTGATCGGCGTCGGCCCCTGGGGCACCGTGGCCCAGAATTCAGGATCGTGACCGAAGAAGATGCGCGCGCCGCTGGCCTCCAGCGCCGCCAATTTGTCGAGCGAGGCGTACATCTGTTCGCGGTCATGGGCGAAGCGCGGCAGGCGCCGCTCGCGCAGGGTGCGGCAGAAGTAGCAGGAATCGCCGGCCAGCACGACGTCACCGCCCTCCAGCCGCACGAGCAGGGACTGGTGGCCCGGCGTGTGGCCGGGCGTCGGCAGGCAGACCACGCTGCCGTCGCCGAACACGTCGTGCTCGCCG
>CAYNOF010000848.1:0-2697 GCA_964398335.1 uncultured Rhizobiaceae bacterium | reverse complement strand
GGCGAGTTACTGCGCGTAGCCGGCCGGGATCTGTCTCGTCCGTCGGCGCCCGCCGCCAACTCCTGAGCTCTCCCCCGAGGATAGGCGGCGGGCGTCCCAGCCCTCCCGTTGGACAGCCCGCAGCAACAGCCTTACCGTCCGCCCAAGAGCAAATCGGGGAGGCGCGGCCATGGGCGAGACGCTGTTCAGGAACGTGCGCATCATCGACGGCTCGGGCGAAGCGCCCTTCGCCGGCGAGGTGCTGGTCCAGGGCAACCGCATCAAGGCGATCGCGCGCCGGCCGGCGACGCTGTCAGTCGCGCCGGACGTCGCCGCGGTCGATGGCGGTGGCGCCACCCTGATGCCGGGCCTGGTCGAGGCGCACGCGCATCCCAGCTTCATCAACACGCCCTCCTCGCCGGCTTTGGGCGAGGTGCCGCCCGAGGAGCACACGCTGCTGACGGCGAAGTTCGTGCGCCTGCTGCTCGACCACGGCTTCACCGCGCTGCATTGCGCCGCCGCCGCCAAGCCCAGGCTCGACGTCGTGGTGCGCAACGCCATCAATGCCGGCGACCTGGTCGGCCCGCGCATGCTGGCGGCGTCGCTGGAGATGACGGTGACCAGCGGGCTGGGCGACGTGCGCCTCAATCACCTGCACCGCGAGACCTTCGCCGTGGTCGCCGACGGGCCGGACGAGTTCCGCCGCTGGTCGCGCTTCTTCGTGCGCGAGGGCGTCGACGTGCTGAAGATCAATCCCTCGGGCGACGAAGGCACGCCGGGCTCCAAGGCGCACATGACCGTGATGACCGATGCCGAGGTCGCTGCCGTGGCCGAGGTGGCGCGCGCGCACGAGAAGCGCATGGCGGCACACGCGCGCAGCGCCGGCGCGGTGAAGATGTCGCTGCGCCACGGGGTCGACGTGATCTACCACGCGACGCTCTGCGACGAGGAAGCGCTCGACATGCTGGAGGCGCGCAAGGCGCGGGTCTTCGTCGCGCCGACCATCGGCGTCACCTGGGGCGCCTACAAGGAAGCGCCGCTGCGCGGCGTCAATCTGGCCGACGACGTCAAGCGGCGCTTCGACAACGAGTTCGTGCGCGGCATCGAGAACATGAAGGCGCTGAAGAAGCGCGGCGTGCGCGTGCTGCCGGGCGGCGATTACGGCTTCGCCTTCAACCCGATGCCGCGCAACGCGCGCGACATGGAGCATTTCGTCACCCTGTTCGGCTTCACGCCGATGGAGGCGATCGTCTCGGCCACGAAGTTCGGCGGTGAGCTGATGGCCAGGGGCGCCGGCCCCGGCGAGACGGAGCGCGCGGCGCCCGAGCTCGGCATGGTGAAGGAGGGCTTCCTCGCCGACCTGCTGCTGGTCGACGGCGACCCCTCGGTCGACGTGTCGATCCTGCAGGACGCCAATCGCCTGCTGGCGATCATGAAGGACGGCGCCTTCCACAAGGCGCCGCCGGCGCGCCGAGAGGCGCGGCCGATGGCGGCGGAGTAGGGAGCCAGGAGGCCGGCGGGACGCCGGCGCTCGCGGTCAGCGCAGCGCGGCGCAGGCGCGCTGGATGCGGCGGCCGGCTTCCTCGAGCAGGTCGGTCGCCGTGGCGTAGGAGATGCGGAACGCCGGGCCCATGCCGAAGGCCGAGCCCTGCACCACCGACAGCCCCTCGGCCTCGAGCAGGTAGTTCACGAAGTCGGTGTCGTTGCCGATCGTCTTGCCGTCGGGCGTCTTCTTGCCGATCGTGCCGGCGCAGGACGGATAGACGTAGAACGCGCCCTCCGGCCGCGGGCACTTGATGCCGGTGGCCTGGTTCAGCATCGACACGATCAGGTCGCGGCGCTGCTTGAAGATCGCGACGTTCTTCGCGATGAAGTCGGTCGGACCGTTGAGCGCCGCCACCGACGCCGCCTGGCTGATCGAGCTGGCGTTCGACGTGCTCTGCGACTGCACCGTGACCATGGCGTTGATCAGCGCCTGCGGGCCGGCCGCGTAGCCGATGCGCCAGCCGGTCATGCAATACGCCTTCGACACACCGTTCATGGTCAAGGTGCGGTCGAACAGCGTCGGCTCGACCTGCGCCGGCGTGGTGAAGACGAAATCGTCGTAGACCAGCTTCTCGTACATGTCGTCGGTCAGCACCCAGACATGCGGGTGCTTGAGCAGCACGTCGCACAGCGCGCGCAGCTCGGCCTTCGAGTAGGCCGCACCGGTCGGGTTCGACGGCGAGTTCAGGATCAGCCACTTGGTGCGCGGCGTGATCGCCCGGTCGAGATCCTCGGGCTGCAGCTTGAAGCCCTTGGACTCCGGGCAGTTCACGATCACCGGCGTGCCGTCGGCGAACGACACCATCTCGGGGTACGACACCCAGTAGGGCGCCGGCACGATGACCTCGTCGCCGGCGTTCAGCGTCGAGCACATCGCGTTGAAGATGATCTGCTTGCCGCCATTGGTGACGATGGTCTGCGAGAGCTTGTACTCCAGCCCGTGATCGCGCTTGAACTTGTCGACGACCGCCTGGCGCAGCGCCGTCGTGCCGGCGATGGGCGTGTAGCGCGTGTCGTTCTCGCGGATCGCCTTGTAGGCGGCTTCCTTGATGTGGTCGGGGGTCGGGAAATCCGGCTCGCCGGCGGCCAGCCCGATGACGTCTTTGCCCGCCGCCTTCATCTCCAGGAACTTGCCCTGCGCGGCGTTCGTGGGAGACGGCTTGATGCGGTTCA
>CAYNOF010000847.1:0-1971 GCA_964398335.1 uncultured Rhizobiaceae bacterium | reverse complement strand
CGCAGGATATCGCGGTACTTGCAGTTGCCCGTCTCGGACTCGTCGGCGTTGAACACGAGGTATTGCGGCCGTGCGCCGACTTCCTTGGGCATGAACGACCACTAGAGCCCGGTCGGGAAGCCAGCGCCGCCGCGGCCGCGGAGGCCCGAGGCCTTCATCTCGTTGATGATCCAGTCGCGGCCCTTGTCGATGATGGCCTTGGTGCCATCCCAGTTGCCGCGCGCCAGTGCGCCCTTCAGCCCCCAGTCATGGCGGCCGTAGAGGTTGGTGAAGATGCGGTCTTCGTCCTTGAGCATCGCCCTACTCCGAGCGAATCGTCGTGAGCGTGGTCGGGCCGCCGACCGGTGCCGAGGTCTGACGATCGACCTGCGGACCGGGCTTGGGCGTCTCGCCGCGCTTGAGGGCTTCGAGCACCTTCCTGGTCGAAGCCTCGTCGAGGTCCTCGTAGAAGGTGTCGTTGATCTGGATCATCGGCGCGTTGACGCAGGCGCCGAGGCATTCGACTTCCATCGTGCTGAACAGGCCGTCGGCGCTGACCTCGCCCGGCGGCACGCCGGTGACCTCGCGGCAGGCCTTCATCACGCCTTCCGAGCCGCGCAGCCAGCACGGCGTCGTGGTGCAGACCTGCAGCAGGTACTTGCCGCGCGGCTTGAGGCTGAACATCGTATAGAAGGTCGCGATCTCGTAGACGCGGATCGGCGCCATATCGAGAAACTTCGCCACGAAATCCATCGCCACGCGCGGCAGCCAGCCGCCCGCCTGGCGCTGCGCCAGGTCGAGGCAGGCGATCACGGCGCTGGCCTGGCGGCCGGCGGGATATTGCGCGACGTGGCCCTTGGCGATCTCCAGGTTCTCGGGCGTCCACTCGAACGACGCAACCTCAGGCACGTCCTTGGGGTCGGCAGTGATCATCGCCATGGCTGGACCTTGCGCTCCTAGCGGTCGACTTCGCCGAAGACGATGTCGAGCGAGCCGATGTTCGCCGACAGATCGGCGAGCTGGTGGCCCTTCGACATGAACTCGAGCGCCTGCAGATGCGGGAAGCCCGGCGCGCGGATATGGCAGCGGTAGGGCTGGTTGGAACCGTCGGCCACGAGGTAGACGCCGAACTCGCCCTTGGGCGCCTCGACTACCGCGTAGGCTTCGCCCGGCGGCACCTTGTAGCCCTCGGTGTAGAGCTTGAAGTGATGGATCAGCGCTTCCATCGAGGTCTTCATCTCGCCCCGCAGCGGCGGCGAGATCTTCTTGTCGTCGACGCTGACCGGTCCCTTCACCGTACGCAGTGCCTTGACGCACTGGAGCATGATGCGATGGCTCTGCCGCATCTCCTCCATGCGCACGAGGTAGCGCGCGAAGCAGTCGCCGGTCTTGCCCACCGGCACGTCGAAATCGACCTCGGCGTAGCAATCGTAGGGCTGCGCCTTGCGCAGGTCCCACGGGATCCCTGATGCGCGCAGCATCGGGCCGGAGAAGCCCCAGGCGATCGCGTCGTCGCCGGAGACCGTGCCGATATCGACCGTGCGCTGGCGGAAGATGCGGTTCTCCGTCACCAGCCGCTCGAGGTCGTCGATGGTCGTCGGGAACTGCTCGCACCACGCCTGGATGCGATCGAGCATGCCACCGGGCAGATCCTGGTGCACGCCACCCGGACGGAAGTACGCCGCATGCATGCGCGAGCCGGAGACCTGCTCGTAGAACTCCATCAACAGCTCGCGCTGCTCGAAGCCCCACAGGGTCGGCGTCAGCGCGCCGACGTCCATCGCAAATGTCGTGACGTTCAGCAGATGGTTGAGGATGCGGGTGATCTCGGAGAACAGCACGCGGATCCATTGGCCGCGGATCGGCGCCTGGATGCCCAGCAGCCGCTCGACGGCGAGCGCATAGGCGTGCTCCTGGCACATCGGCGAGACGTAATCGAGCCGGTCGAAATACGGCACCGCCTGCAGATAGGTCTTGTACTCGATCAGCTTC
>CAYNOF010000846.1:0-1471 GCA_964398335.1 uncultured Rhizobiaceae bacterium | reverse complement strand
CGCGCTCGGCCGCCTTGGTGGCTTCCCAGGCGGCCGTTTGCGCCGCCGCATCGGCCACGGATTGCGAGCCGAAAACATGGGGATGGCGGTCGATCATCTTGCGGCTGATGGCGCTGGCGACGTCGTCGAAGGCAAACGCGCCGGTCTCCTCGGCCATGCGCGCGTGATAGACCACCTGGAGCAGCAGATCACCCAGCTCCTCGCGCAGATCGGCCATATCGCGCCGGTCGATGGCGTCGGCGACTTCATACGCTTCTTCAATGGTATAGGGAGCAATGCTCGCAAAGTTCTGTTCGCGGTCCCAAGGGCAGCCGCGCTCGGGATGGCGCAGCCAGGCCATGATGGCGATCAGCCGGTCCATGGGGTCGGCCGGCAGGTCTTCAGGCGCGGGCTTGTGCATCGGAGGCGCTTTCGGAGGGGGGCAGCGGCTGGAATTCGGGATCGACGAGTTCCAGGGCCCGGTATGCCTCGTCGAGGGTGCGTACCACGACGGGTTCGCGGTTGCCGCCGATCTTTTGATAGGTCGAGAACATCCGGCCCAGGCCGAAAAGGTCCGGCCGCGGCATGACATAGACCCGATCCTGGCCGGTCATGATCGACGCCTGCTGGCCGCGCCGGACGAACTCGGCCGTGTCGATCTCGACGACGTCGACCGCAGTGAAGTCGACCAGGCCGCGGGCCACCCCATGCTCGGCAACGAAGGCTCGCGCAGCCCGATCCAGCTGCGCCAGGTCGTCACGCGCAAGACGGTCCGAAAACCGGGTGAGCAGAACCCTGTATCGACGCTCGAAAAGCAGAGCGAACATCGCGGTAACACATTCAGGAAGGCCGCATGGGCAGACGGCCCGGTTACATCATACGCCATTCCCCGATGGCGTCACGGTATCATTTGTCGTATAATATATATTATGGAAAAATACCTATATTTTCAATAAATCATATATATAAACAGTCTATTTAAACTTATGTCATCGATCTTTCCGCCAAGTGACTTTCAGCTCGTTCTTAATCAGGATCAGCAGCGGCAGATACTTCTCCGCGTCAGATTGCGGCGCACCCAGGGTGATCAGGAACGCGCGCTTGTCGTTCTGCGGGTTCGGGATCAGCAGGTCGGCGATCACCCGCTGCTCGTGATCCCCGCGCCTGGGCGGCACGTTCTCGAACAGCCCGACCCGCTCGCCCGTGGAGATCGTCTCCATGCTGGCCTTGATGGTCGGGTACCGGGTGCGCAGCGCGGCCGCCTTGCCGACCAGGAACTTGTCGATGTCCGGCACGCCCTCGTATTCGAGATCGACGCGCCACAGGATCACGCGGACCGTCCGCCTGGGGTTGAAGATCGCCACCCGCTCATTGTCCTCGATGGCGTGCCAGCCCAGCGGGATGGCGATCTCGGCATCGACCGCCTTCGAGCGCATCCGGGCGTAGCCGTCGGTGGCCGAAACCGTGATCAACTCCAGCAGGCTCTCCGCCG
>CAYNOF010000845.1:0-10061 GCA_964398335.1 uncultured Rhizobiaceae bacterium | reverse complement strand
AAGGCGGGCGATGTGATCGAGGTTGATATCTCCGGCATCGGCGTGCTGCGTAACACCGTGGTAGACGAGACTTGAGCCATGCCGCGAATTGACGTCGTCGATGGGGAGGCACACGCCATGTCGCAGGCTGTCCGCAATCTCACCGCAGGTGCCGTCTTCGGCCTGGCAGCGCTGGGCGCGATCCAGCCGGCCGATGCCCAGACCAGCCAGCGCGTCGCGCTGGTGCTGGGCAATGGCGCCTACACCGTCCTGCAGCCGGTGCCGGCCTGTCCGGCGGCGGCGCGCACGGTGGCCGACCGCCTGCGCGCGGCGGGCTACGACGTCGTCGATCGCAACGATGTCAGCGGCGGCGGCTTCGACGCGGCGCTGGCCGAGTTCAGCGGCCGGCTGGCCAAGGCGCCAGGCGCCGGCGCCTTCGTCTATGTCTGCGCCCGCGGCGCCAGCCTGAACGACCGCGCCTTCCTGCTGCCGATCTCCGCCACCCTGGAGCGGCCCACCGACCTCTTCACCCAGGGCGTGCTGGTCAAGGCGATCTACGACGCGCTGGCACGCAACAATGCCGGCGCCTCGGTCGTGGCGCTCGACGTGATGCCGCCCTCGGGCGCCAAGCCGACCGGCTTCGACACCGTGGTGCAGAGCGCGACGTCGGACGGGCTGGCGGCGATCACCGTCTTCGAGACCTCGCCCGGCCCGGCCGGCACGCCGCTGTCGGGCGCGATCATCGGCACCCTGGGCAGCGCGACGATGATCGAGAACGGTGCGCTGGTGGCTGCGGTGCAGGAACGCATCGGCACGACCTCGGCCACCTCGGTCGCCGTGGTACGCCAGCCCAAGACCGCCGGGCTGATCATCGGCCGTCCGCCGGCACCGGTCCCGCCGCCCACGCCGCCGGTAGCGACGCCGCCGACCCCGCCCACGCCGCCGACCCCACCGACCCCACCCACGCCACCGCCCACGCCGCCGGTTCCGCCGGTCGCCACGCCGCCCGAGCCGCCGCCGCCGCCGACCGCGACGATGCCGGAAGAAGACCTGATGACGCTGGAGCATCGCCGGCGCATGCAGGAGGCGTTGAAGCTGCTGGGCTACTACAATGGGCCGGTCGATGGCGTGTTCGGTCCCGAGACGCGGGCTGCGATCCGCCGCTTCCAGATGCAGGTCATGGCCGAGCCCACGGGCCGGCTGACGCCGCAGCAGGCCAGCCGCCTGGCCACTGTTCGCTAGCTCGGGGGGAGTACGTCGTCATGGGACTCAAGGCCAAATTCAACATCGTGATGGCCGTGGCCTTCCTGATCGGGCTCGGGCTGGCGGCGTTCCTCGCCAACCAGGCCTTGCGCGAGGGCGGCCGCCAGCAGGTGCTGCGCGACGCCAGCATGATCATGGCCCAGGCCCAGGCGGTGCGCGGCTATACCGCGACCGAGGTCGAGCCGCTGCTGCGCGAGCAGATGAAGGCGCGCTTCCTGCCGCACTCGGTGCCGAGCTGGTCGGCGCAGACGGTGTGGCGCAGCATGCAGAAGCAGTTCCCCGACTACGCCTACAAGGAAGCGGCGCTCAACCCGACCAATCCGGCCGACCGCGCCGTCGACTGGGAAGCCGACATCATCAACAAGTTCCGCGACGATCCCAAGCTGACGGAATTCGTCACGACGCGCGACACGCCGATGGGCGAGGTGCTGGTGCTGGCCAAGCCGCTGCGCATCACCAACCCGGCCTGCCTGCTGTGCCACACCACGGCCAAGGAAGCGCCGCAGACCATGGTCGATCTCTACGGGCCGGCCAACGGCTTCGGCTGGAAGCTCAACGAGACGATCGGCGCGCAGGTCGCCACGGTGCCGATGGCCGTGGTCGACAAGCAGGCCGACCGGCTGCTGCTGCTCTATGTCGGCGCGCTCGCGGCGGTGTTCGCGGTGGTGATCGTGCTGCTCAACGTCATGCTGCACTTCATCGTCGTCAAGCCGGTGCGCCAGATGTCGTCGGCGGCCAACGACGTCAGCCTGGGCAACATGGATGCGCCCGAGGTCGAGGTGACCGGCCGCGACGAGATCGCCTCGCTCGCCGAATCGTTCAACCGCATGCGGCGCAGCCTCGCCAATGCGATGAAGATGCTGGGTAGCTAGTCCCGATGCCACCACCCTCGGCGCCGCAGAAGATCGGCCGCTACGTCATCCAGTCGATCATCGGCAAGGGTGCCATGGGCGTGATCTACCTCGCCCATGACCCGATGATCGACCGGCCGGTGGCGCTGAAGCTGGTCAACACCGACCTGCTCGAGGGCAAGGACCGCCAGGCCTTCGTCGAGCGCTTCCAGCGCGAGGCGCAGGCCGCCGGCCGCTGCGCGCACGGCAACATCGTGGCGATCTACGACTTCGCGCTGCACGGCTAGGATCCCTACATCGCCAGGGAGTTCGTGGCCGGCCTCAGCCTGCTGCAGGTGCTGTGCGGCGGCGGCCGCATGCCGATGGACTCCGCTGTGATGGTCGCGCGCCAGATGCTCGATGCGCTGGCCTGCGCGCATGGCCACGGCGTGGTGCACCGCGACATCAAGCCGGCCAACGTGCTGCTGACCGCCGACGGCCGGGTGAAGGTCACCGATTTCGGCATCTCGCGCGTCAGCGGCTCGTCGCTGACCCAGACCGGCGCGCTGATCGGCACGCCCAACTACATGTCGCCCGAGCAGGCACGCGGCGAGGAGGTCGATGCGCGCAGCGATCTGTTCTCGACTGCCGCCGTGCTCTACGAGCTGCTGACCGGCGAGCGGCCGGTTCCCGGCCGCACCTTCCACGAGGGCCCCAACCAGCGGCTCTACGGCGCGCCCGAGTAGCTGTCGAAGCATCTGCCCCAGGCGCCGGCGGCGCTGGTCGCGTTCATGGGCAAGGCGCTGGCGCGCGACGCGACGCAGCGCTTCGCCTCGGCCGAGGCGATGGGCACCGCGCTGGCCACCGCCGCCACCGGCCAGGCGCCGGTATCGGCCGCCGGCCTGGCCACCACGGTGATCGGCCCATCGGCGGCGGCGGTGATCAGCCCGCATCTGCGCGACATCGAGCGCAAGCTCGCCGCCTATGTCGGGCCGATCGCCGGCTACCTGGTGCGCAGCGCCAGCGGCCGCACCACCTCGATCGAGGAGCTCTGCCGCAGCCTCAGCACCAGCATCGACAAGCTCGACCAGCGCGAGGCGTTCCTGCGCGACGCGCTGCAGGCCTCGCGTTCCGGCAGCAGCGCGGCGGGCACGACCGTCGCGTCGACCATGGTGATGTCCTCGCCCGGCGCGGGCGCGGCGACCGTCGCGCAAGCCGACATCGAGCGCGCCCAGGCCGAGCTCGCGCGCTATATCGGGCCGATCGCCACCTTGCTGATGCGCCGCGAGCGCGCGGCGGCGAGCAACGCGGAGGATCTGTGGCAGCGTCTGGCCAGGCACATCGACAAGCCGGCCGATCGCGAGACCTTCCTGCGCAACCGCGCGCCGCGTTGACCAGCGGAATCCCCGTCAATCCGCGTGTTGCCGGCGTCCCGGCCGGCCCCTAGCATCGCGGCAACAGAAGCGACCGAGATCGCGTGTTGGGAGGGACAGACATCATGACGGCGTTTGCTTTGCCGGTTCGCCGGCGTTTGCTGCTGGGCGGCGCGTTGGCCGCGCCGATGCTCGCGTCGGGCATCGCCCGGGCGCAGGACAGCTGGCCCAACCGCACGGTGCGCTACATCAATCCGTTCCCGGCGGGCGGCGCCACCGACACGCTGTCGCGACTCTACTGCGCCAAGATGACCGAGCTGACCAGGCAGCAATGGGTGGTCGAGAATCGCGGCGGCTCGGGCGGCGACGTCGGCGTCGACGTGGTCGCCAAGTCGGCGCCCGACGGCTACACCGTCGGGCTGGGCGGCATCGCCAGCCACGCCATCTCGCCGACGCTGAAGAAGGGCCAGCTGCCGTTCGATCCGGAGAAGGATTTCACCTTCGTCACCAACCTCTGGTGGCTGCCCAACATGCTGGTCAGCAATCTCAACCTGCCGGCGAAGACCGTGCCGGAGCTGATCGATCTCCTGAAGAAGAACCCCGGCAAGTATTCCTACGCCTCGGCCGGCAACGGCACGACGCTGCATCTGAGCGGCGAGCTGTTCAAGCAGCTCGCCGGGGTGAACATGCTGCACGTGCCCTATCGTGGTGCTGCGCCGGCGATGATCGACCTGCTGGCCGGCCAGGTGCACATGATCTTCGACAACATCCCGGGCTCGCTGGCGCAGTACCGCCCGGGCAAGGTGCGCGGCTTCGCCGTCACCAGCAAGGAGCGCAGCCAGGTGGTGCCCGACATCCCGGCCCTGAGCGAGTTCCTGCCCGGCTTCGACATCAAGTCGTGGACCTGCCTGTGCGGTCCCGCGAAGCTGCCGCCGGCGGTCGTCGAGCGCATGTCGGCGGTCAGCAAGCAGGCGCTGGAAAGCCCCGACCTGATCAAATCCTACCTGGAGCAGGGCGCCACCGCGTGGTGGTCGACCCAGGCCGACGTCACGGCCTACCGCGCCAGCGAGGAGAAACGCCTGGCCGAGATCATCATCAAGGCCGGCGCCAAGGTCGACTGAGCGGCTAAACGCCTGATTTTCCTCGATCTATCGCCGTTTGACTCAGGCCGCGCGATGCGTATAGTCCGCGCCTTCCTCCGGAGAACGTGGATCGGTGCCCCAGGCCTCGATCCCGCCCGGGTGCGTCGCACCCGACCCAGGCCTATCCGGACAAACGTGTGACGAAGGATAACCGTTCGTGAGCAAGCGCGAATCGTCGAAGTACAAGATCGACCGACGCCTCGGCGTCAACCTCTGGGGCCGTCCGAAGAGCCCGATCAACAAGCGCGAGAGCCGTCCCGGCCAGCATGGTGCCAAGCGCACCAAGCCGACCGACTTCGGCACGCAGCTGATGGCCAAGCAGCGCATCAAGGGCTACTACGGCAATGTCAGCGAGCGCCAGATGCGCCGCTACTACGCCGAGGCGATGCGCCGCCGCGGCGACACCGGCGAGAACCTGATCGCGCTGCTCGAGCGCCGTCTCGACGCCGTCGTCTACCGCATGAAGTTCGCCGCCACCGTGTTCGCCTCGCGCCAGCTGGTCAGCCACGGCCATGTCCGCGTCAACGGCCGGCGCGTCAACATCGCCTCCTACCAGGTACGCGACAACGACCAGATCTCGCTCGGCAACAAGGCCAAGGACCTCGCCGTCGTCATGGAGGCGAGCCAGCTCGCCGAGCGCGACGTGCCGGAATACATGCAGGTCGACCACAAGGACATGAAGGGCACCTTCCTGCGCGCCCCCAAGCTCTCCGACGTGCCGTACCCGGTGCAGATGGAACCGTCGATGGTGGTCGAGTTCTACAGCCGCTGATCCTTCGTCCCTTCTCGGGACACGCGAACCCCGGGCCGCGCGCCCGGGGTTTTTCGTTGGCGCCTCAGCGCGGCGCGCGCATGCGCGCGACGATCACGCGTCCCTCGATCTTCGCCGAGACCGTGCCCAGCTTGCGGATGTGATCGACGACGTGCTGGGTCACCAGCAGCGCGTCGCTGGTGCCGACCAGCGTGCGCGCGCCGAGCAGCGCGGTGTAGCCGTCGCCGCCCTTCGCCAGGAAGTCGTTGGTCGCCAGCTTGTAGAGCTTGTCCGGCTCGACCGGCGCGCCGCCGACCAGTAGCGACACGATGCGATCGCCGTTGGGCCGCGAGAGGTCGGCGCGGATGGTCATGCCCGAGACCTGCGGGAAGCGGCCGACCTCGTTCTCCGCACCGGCGAAGCCCGCCTCGAGCGCCTCGCGCAGCGCCTTGCCCTTGACCTCCAGGACATAGGCGCGATTGAGGAACGGCAGCTCGCTCAGGATCAGCCGCTCGGTGATCTCGCTGTCGGGCGGATAGACGTGGCCGCCGCGAAAGCCGCCGCCGTTGAGCAGCGCGACATCGGCGCCGGTGGCGGCGCGCAGCGCGTCGGTGAACAGGTTGCCGATCGCCGCCTCGCCGCCGCGCACCGCGGCGTTGCGGCTGTCGAGCTCGGTGGCCGTGCGGCCGATGACATGATCGAGCGACTTCGAGAGCTGCGATTCGTAGACGGCGACCCGCGCCGCCACGTCCGGGTCGGGCGTGACGTCGGCGGTGTCGATGATGCGAAAGCGCGGCCACCAGGTGACCTTGCGCCTGCCGGCGACGGTATCGGTCTTCACCGAGAGATCGATCACGGTGACGACCAAACCCTCCATCCCCGCCTCGATGATCGCCGTCCGGCCGTTGAAGCGCAGGTAGAGATCGTGGTCGTCGCCGGAAAGGATGACGTCGGCGACGCCCGAATCGACCAGCTCGTTGTCGATGTCGCGGTTGGAGTGCGACACCAGCACGATCAGGTCGGCGCCCTCGCGCCGCAGCCTGGCCGCCTGCGCCATCGCGGTGTCGACCATCTTCCCGATCTTGAGGCGGCCCGGCTGCGACTTCCGGTGCGAGTCTTCCGCCGTCAGTCCGATGACGCCGAGCTTCACGTCGCCGTAGGTCAGGACGCGCGAGTCGATGATGCCGGGTATCGGCGAGCCGTCGGCCTCGCGCAGGTTGGCGGCGTAGACCGGAAAGCGCGCCTCGCGCAGGCGCTCGAGGAAGACGTCGGGGCCGAAATCGTACTCGTGGTTGCCCGGCACGAAGACGTCGAGCGGCAGCCTGTTGAGCAGGTCGACCATGTGCGCGCCCTTGTCGAAGCCCGACATCAGCGAGGGCGAGAAGGTGTCGCCGGCATGCGCGACCAGCACGTGCTCGTTGCGCGCCTTCTCGGCCTTCACCGCCGCGGCCACGCGGGCCATGCCGCCGCGGCCGTCCTCCTCGTGCATGTTGTAGATGTCGCAGATCAGCACCAGCGAGATGCGCGTCTCGCCGGCCCGCGCCGACAGCGCCAGCGCCGTCAGCAGCGCCGCCGCAAGGAACCGGACGATCAGGCGCATGGCGGGTGCCTAGGTCTTGGGCGGATCACCCTTGCCGGCATCGGGCTTCGCCGGGGCGGGGGCCGGCGCCGGTGCGTCGGCCGGCGGCGGTTCCTTCTGCATCGCACCGGTCATCGGGATGAAGTAGACGCCGATGTCCTTCTTGGAATGCACCTTGCCGTCGGCGTCCTTGCTGAAGACGTAGAGGAACTGCTCGCGCTTGAAGGGCTGGCCGATCGGGATCACCAGCCGGCCGCCGGGCTTGAGCTGCTTGAGCAGCGGCGGCGGCACGTACTGCGCCACGCAGGTGACCATGATCAGGTCGAAGCCGTCCTTCTCCTCGGGCCAGCCGTAGAAGCCGTCGCCGATGCGGGTCTCGAGGTTCTTGTCGAAGCCCAGCGGCGAGAAGATGCGTGCCACCGCCTTGCCCAGCGGCTCGATGATCTCGATCGAGCGGGCCTTCTTGACGATGCGCGAGAGGATCGAGATCTGGAAGCCCGAGCCGGTGCCGACCTCCAGCGCCACGCTGTCGGCCGTCGGCTTGCACAGCGCCGTCATGTAGGCCTGGCCGCGATAATCCGACAGCGCCGAGCCCAGGCCGATGCGCCAGGGCTTGGACTCCGCCTCGTAGGCGACGGCGGCGAAGTCCGCCTGGGCGGCGTAGTCGTAGTGGTAGTACTCGCGCGGCACCTCGCGGAAGGCGCGCATGATCTCCGGATCGGCCTGGCCGAAATGGTGGCTCAGCACGCCGGCGATGGTGCCCAGCGCGCGCGGCCGGCGCTTCTGCATGTCGGCCCAGTCGTCGGCGGAGATCTTGACGTTGCGGCCGCTGGCCTTCATCGCCGCGGTATAGCTGGCATAGGTCCAGGGCGCGGCCTGGGCGTGGACGATCGCCGGGGCCGCCAGCGTCGCACCGGCGGCCGTCATCAACGCGCGCCGTCGGGTGAGGATCATCGGGTCCGGTCTCCCTTCCGGAAGGACGAAATGCGCCGGGGAAAATACGGCTTCGCGGCGGCAATTCCTAGAGCAGGGTCGGCAGTCGAATCGCCGCGTGCGGGGAAATCGGCGGCGCTGCCCCGGATGCCTTGCCGCCCCGGGACGACGGAGGTCCCTAGCGGCCCTGCGAGATGCGGCCGGTCATCGGAATGAAGTAGACGCCGACATCGCGCCTGGAGTGAATCTTTCCGTCGCGGTCCTTGGTGTAGACGTAGAGCACCTGCTCGCGGCGGAAGGGCTGGCCGACCGGGATGATCAGCCGGCCGGTGCCGGGCTTGAGCTGGGCGAGCAGCGGCGGCGGCACGTGCTGGGCGACGCAGGTCACCATGATGATGTCGAAGCCGTCCTTCTCCTCCGGCCAGCCGAAATAGCCGTCGCCCACCCTCGACCTGATGTTGTCGAAGCCCAGCGGCCTGAAGATCTTGGCCACGGCGCGGCCCAGGGGCTCGATGATCTCGATCGAGCAGGCCCTGGCGCAGACCCGCGAGAGGATCGAGATCTGGTAGCCCGAGCCGGTGCCGATCTCCAGCGCGCTCTCGCCCGGCAGCGGCTTCGCGAGCTGGGTCATGTACATCTGGCCGAGATAGTCCGACAGCGCCGAGCCGTAGCCGATCGCCCAGGGATGCGCGTTGCCCTCGTAGGCCGCATGGCCGAAGTCGAAGGGGCCGGCGTAGTTGTAGTGGTAGTACTCGCGCGGCACCTCGGCATAGGCGCGGAGCGTGTGCGGATCGGCCTCCTGGAACTTGCCGCGCAGGTAGGTCTCGACGATGCGCAGCGCCTGCTCGCGCCGGCGCATCACGGCGTCGAAGGTCGCCTTGTTCATGGCGATGCGCCGTTCGCTGGCGTGCATCGCCGCGGCGTACTGCTCGTAGCTCCAGCCACCGCCGCGCGGCTGCGCCACCGCCGGCGCCGCCAGCGCCGCGGCGGCGCCCTGGGCGATCAGCGTGCGGCGGGTCGGCAAGGTCATGCGACGCTCCGGATCACCTGATGCGGTCGGCCGGCAGGGAAACGGCGACGATCGCATACAGCGCCGCGCCCAGCAGCAGCAGCGCCTTCAGGCCCACCGTGACCGCCAGCAGATTGGCCAGCGGCGTCGAGATGATCGAGCAGGCGCCGTTGACCGCCCAGGCCCAGGGCAGGAAGGCCAGCCGCTTGCCGTAGAACTGGCCAAGCCCCAGCGCCATCGGCATGCCCAGCGCCACCGAGACCGGCAGCGCGACCACCACCAGGATGGCGACCTTGACCGGCAGCGGCGCGGTGGCGGTGGCGATCAGCAGGGGATCGAGGGCGACGAAGGCGAGCTCGCACCACAGCAGCACCGTCACCACGGCGATGCCCAGCCAGGTGCGCGGCCTGGCGCGCACGCGCTCGGCCAGCAGGCTGCCGCTGCCCGAGCACACCAGCATCGCCGCCAGCACCAGGCCGAAGGCGAACACGCGATCGTGCAGATACTGCGAGGCTTTCTCGATCAGGTAGATCTCGAGCGTCAGGAAGCCCAGCCCGAGCCCGGCGAAATAGACCACCGACTTCGCGAAGCGGCCGAGCGGCAGCGCATCGCCGCGGCGCGTCAGCAGCGGCATCAGCAGCACCACGGCGGCGATCACCAGCGCCTGCGCCAGCACCGCGAGATTGATCAGGTAGACCAGCTCCTCGCGCGGCACGAGCTCGATGCGGTCGAGGATGGTCTCGATCCGCGTCAGCGGCAGCACGGCGTTGAAGTAGGGCCGGTCGAGGCTGGGCGGCGTCAGCTTGAAGAAGGCGTGATAGGGCGAGACCTGGCCGGCGATCGCCGCCTGCGCCTCCTCGCTGATCGGATCGGACCCCGCCGGCTGCGCCTGCAGCACGTCGAAGGAGATCACCGGCAGCTCGTTGTAGACCGCGCGCTTGCCGCCGTCGCGCCTCGGCGGGAAGACGACGTCGAAGGAGCGCTCGTCGCAGAACTTCTCGACGGCGGCGACGGCTTCCGGCGTCCACGGCGTGGCGCTGAGCAGGATGCGCACGTTCCACGCCGAGCGGTAGATCACCACGTGCCGGTCGGGCTCGGCGATGCCGGCGCGGCGCAGGCCCTCGCGCGCGGTGGCGAACATCTTGACGGCGTAGACCGTGAACTCGCGGATCGACACCGGGATCGACAGCGTGCCGCCGGGC
>CAYNOF010000844.1:0-4434 GCA_964398335.1 uncultured Rhizobiaceae bacterium | reverse complement strand
TGGTCGGCCCGCCGGCCAAGATCATCGAGGACCTCAAGGCGGTCGAGGCCGCCGGCATCGCCGAGTGCATCCTGTACTTCAACTACGGCGCCAAGCCGCACGCGCTGGTCAAGGAACAGATGCAGCGCTTCATGCAGGAGGTGGCGCCTTCCTTCGAGGGCTCGCACACCAGGCTCAGCCTGAAGGCGGCCGAGTAGCGTGCTGCCGCTCGACGACTACGTTCCCTACCTGCTGAACCGCGCCGGCGCGCGCATTGCCCAGTCGTTCAGCGACGAGGTGCGGCCCTTCGGTATCACCCTGCAGATGTGGCGCGCGCTGGCGGCGCTGACCGATCGCGACGGCCAGACCGTGGGCGAGCTCTCGACCCGCACCAGCATCGAGATCTCGACGCTGTCGCGCGTGCTCGACGGGCTGCAGCGCCTGAAGCTGCTGGAGCGGCGGCGCGCCGAGAGCGACGGTCGCGTGGTCACCCTGCACCTGACAGGGTCGGGGCGGGCGATGACCCGGCGGATCATCCCGATCGCCGAACGCTACGAGCGCGTGGCGGTCGCCGGCCTCTCGTCGCGCGACGTCGAGACGCTCAAGCGCCTGCTGCGCACGCTCTACGCCAACATGGACGGGCTGGCGGCGAAACCCTGAGTCACACCGGCCTGTCGCCGCAGATCTGGACACGGCGCAGCAGGCGGTGGAACGAACCATCGCCCAGTGCGATGTGCTTGGCGCTGCGGTTGTCCCAGAAGGCGATGGAGCCCTTCTGCCAGCGATAGCGGAAGGTGAACTCCGGCCGGTTGCCATGCTCCATCAGGAAGTCGAGCAGCGGCTTGCTCTCGGCTTCGGTCATGCCCTCGAAACCCACGGTGTAGGACTTGTTGACGAACAGCATCTTCCGGCCGGTCTCGCGATTGGTGCGCACGACCGGGTGGGTGTTGCGCGTCTCGCGCCAGTCCGCGCCGTCGCGATGCTTGGTCGAGCGGCCCTTGTTCTTGCCGGCCTGCGGGCCCGCCACCATGACGTCGCTGTGCACGGCGCGCAGCCCGCCGATCATCTTCTTCATGCCCAGAGACAGGGTCTCGTAGGCGAGGTACTGATTGGCGAACATGGTGTCGCCGCCATAGGCGGGAATGTCGATGCCGTAGAGGATGGCGCCCATCGGCGGCTCGGCGCACATGGTCGTGTCGGCGTGCCAATCCTCGCCGACATAGCCCGTGTCGCCCGGCTGGCGGCGAACCATGACGATCTCGGGATCGTCGCCCATGCCGACATAGTTGGGATGGATGAAGATCTCGCCGAACCGGCGGGCGAAGGCCTTGTGCCTGATGACGTCGAGCTCCTGGTCGCGGAAGAACACCACGCAGTGCTCGTTCAACGCGTCGCGGATCTCGCCGATGGTCTCGTCGTCGAGATCCTGCGCCACGTTGACGCCGGAGATCTCCGCGCCGCCGGCGCCGGAGAGCAGACGAATCTCGAGACGCCTGTTGCGCATGGCAGCGCTCCGCGTGTTCCTGCCGGCCTTCCGACCAGTCAGCCATCATTGGCGCATAGCCGGCGTTGCGCAATATGGACAATCCCCCCAACATCTGCAGGGTTGAACGAGGCCGATGCCTCGTCGATGCTGGGCTCCGCATTTCATGGAGCCGAAATACATGGCGCGCCTCACCTCCGTCGACGCCCTGCGCGGCGTCATCAAGCCGCCCAATGCGCGTACCTTCACCAAGATCACGCCGGCGCTCGACGAGCAGGCGATCGACTTCCTCAAGCGCTGCCCGTTCGCGCTGGTCAGCACGGTGAGCGAGGATGGCACGGTCGAGGTCTCGCCCAAGGGCGACGAGCCGGGCTTCATCCGCGTCGAGGATCCGCGCACCCTGCTGATCCCGGAGCGCACCGGCAACAACCTCGCCTTCGGCCTCACCAACATCATCAACAACGGCAGGATCGGCATGATCGCGCTGGTGCCGGCCACCGGCGAGACCCTGCGCGTATCGGGGACGGCCGAGGTCTTCGACGATGCCGACCTGGTCGAGTCGCTGAGCTCGTCGGGCAAGCCGGCGCTGCTGGCGACGCGGGTGCACATCAAGCATTGCTACTTCCATTGCGCCCGCTCGATCCTGCGCGCCAAGCTGTGGGACCCGACCGCCTGGCCGGCGCCCGGCCGCATCTCCTTCGGCAAGATCCTCGCCCCCAAGATCGGCGGCGACGAGGCGATGGCCAAGCAGATCGATGCCGGCATCGACGGCGCCTACACCACGCGGCTGTGGAGCAACGGCTAGCGTAGCCGCGGCCGCCATGCTTTGCTCGGCGGCATGTCGAGGACCGACGCTGCCCAGCCGCCGTTCCGCGCCGAGGTGATCGGCAGCCTGCTGCGGCCGCGCGCGCTGAAGGACGCGGCCGCGTCAGGCGCCGCCGACCACGCCGCTGCGCTCGAGCGCGAGATCGCGCGCGTGGTGGCCAGGCAGGAGGAGCTGGGCTTCCGCGTCGTCACCGACGGCGAGCTCGGCCGCACCTCCTGGTTCGGCTTCTTCTTCGAGGGGCTCGACGGCATCCGCCTGGCGCCCTCGCAGTTCCGTTTCCGCGATGCCGAGGGCGGCAGCTACGAATGGCCGACCTGCGTGGCGGCGCAGAAGCTGCGGCGGCGGGCACCGATCACGTTGGCCGAGTATTCGCGGCTCAGGCGCCTGGTGAAGACCGCGCTGCCCAAGGCGACCCTGCCGACACCCAGCGCCTTCCACTTCGTCCGCTTCACCGCGGCCTTCGACCCGCAGGCCTACGCCGACGCCTCGGGCTATTTCGACGACCTCGTCGCCATCTACCGCAGTGAGCTGGACGAGCTGGTGCAGGCCGGCTGCCGCTACGTGCAGATGGACGAGGTGCCGGTGGCGATGCTGTGCGACCCGCTGGTGCGCGAGCAGACCACGGCGCAGGGCGGCGATCCCGATGCGCTGCTCGACCTCTACGTCTCGGTGATCCGCCGCATCCTTGAGGGACGGCCGGCCGGCGTCACCGTGGGCATGCATCTGTGCCGCGGCAATTTCCGCGGCCGCTGGATGGCCTCCGGCGGCTACGAGCCTGTCGCGCGCAAGCTGTTCAACGACTTCCCGGTCGACGTCTACTTCCTCGAATACGACAGCCAGCGCGCCGGCGATTTCTCGCCGCTGCGCCACGTGCCGGACGATCGCCATGTCGTGCTCGGCCTGGTGTCGTCGAAGAGCCCCGCGCTGGAGAGCGTCGACGATCTGCGCCGGCGCATCGACGAGGCCTCGGTGCACGTGAATCTCGACCGGCTGTCGCTGAGCTCGCAATGCGGCTTCGCCAGCGTGGCCGGCGGCAACCTGATGAGCGAAGACCAGCAATGGGCCAAGATGGCGCTGATCGCCGATACGGCACGGCGCGTCTGGGGCACGACCTAGGAGAGCGATCATGGCGGCAGCGAAGCGCAAGCTGGGTTCCAGCGACCTCACCGTGTCGGCGATCGGCCTCGGCTGCATGTCGCTGTCGGGCGCCTACGGCAAGGCAGACGATGCCGCGGGCATTGCGCTGATCCACCACGCGCTGGATCGTGGCGTCACCATGCTCGACAGCTCCGACATGTATGGCTGGGGCCACAACGAGACCCTGCTGGGCAAGGCGCTGGCCGGTTCGCGTCGCAACGGCGTCGTGATCGCCACCAAGTTCGGCCAGGTGCAGCGGCCCGGCGGTGCCAACGGCGTCGATGGAACGCCGGCGCATGTGAAGGCGGCGTGCGAGGCCAGCCTGAAGCGGCTGGGCGTCGACGTGATCGACCTCTACTACCAGCATCGCGTCGATCCCGGCGTACCGATCGAGGACACGGTCGGCGCCATGGGCGAGCTGGTGAAGCAGGGCAAGGTGCGCGCGCTGGGCCTGAGCGAGGCCGCGCCCGCCACCATCCGCCGTGCTCATGCCACGCATCCCATCGCCGCCGTGCAGAGCGAATATTCGCTGCTCTACCGCGTCGATGCCGAGGAGACGCTGAAGACGACGCGCGCGCTGGGCATCTCCTATGTCGCGTATTCGCCGCTGGGCCGCAGCCTGCTGACCGGCAGCGTGCGCGCGGCGTCGGACATTCCCGAAGGCGATGGCCGCGGCCGCCACCCGCGCTTCGCCGCCGACAATCTCGCCCGCAATCTCGGCCTCGTCGGCGCCATCGAGAGCATCGCGGGTGCCAAAGGCTGCACGCCGGGCCAGGTGGCGTTGGCCTGGCTGCTGGCGCAGGGGCCGGACATCGTGCCGATCCCCGGCACCAAGCACGCCAAGCGCCTCGACGAGAACATGGCCGCGCTCGACGTGACACTGTCGCCCGCCGAGGTCGCCACGCTGTCCAACGCCATCCCGCCGGGCGCCGCCGCGGGCGGCCGCTATGCGGACGCGCAGATGAAGGCGGTCTTTATCTAGCCTGGGAGCGCCGGCGTCCCGCCGGCA
>CAYNOF010000843.1:0-5455 GCA_964398335.1 uncultured Rhizobiaceae bacterium | reverse complement strand
GATGTGGATCACCAATTCGCCGATCGCCGACGTCCTCGTGATCTGGGCCAAGCTCGACGGCGGCGCGATCCGCGGCTTCATCCTCGAGCGGCCCTGGAAGGGCATCGAGACACCCAAGATCGAGGGCAAGTTCAGCCTGCGCGCCTCGGTGACCGGCGGCATCATGCTGAGCGACGTGATGGTGCCTGAGGAGAATCTCCTGCCCAACGTCTCGGGGCTGGGCGGGCCGTTCGGCTGCCTCAACAACGCGCGCTACGGCATCGCCTGGGGCGCGATGGGCGCGGCCGAGTTCTGCTGGATGCGGGCGCGCGACTACACCATGGAGCGCAAGCAGTTCGGCCGGCCGCTGGCAGCCAACCAGCTGATCCAGAAGAAGCTCGCCGACATGCAGACCGAGATCGCGCTCGGGCTGCAGGCCTGCCTGCGGGTCGGCCGCCTGAAGGACGAGGGCCGCGCGCAGCCGGAGATGATCTCGATCATCAAGCGCAACAATTGCGGCAAGGCGCTCGACATCGCCCGCCAGGCGCGCGACATGCACGGCGGCAACGGCGTGTCGGACGAGTACCACGTGATCCGCCACGTCATGAACCTCGAGGCGGTGAATACCTACGAGGGTACGCACGACGTGCACGCCCTGATCCTCGGCCGCGCGATGACCGGGATGCAGTCCTTCACCGGACGATAGGCAGCCGGCGCCGGCGCGATGGCCCTGCTCGACGCGGCGGCTCGCGGCGGCGCGGTCGCGCTGTTCCTGCTGCTGGCAGCGCTGCTGTGGCGCGACGGGCGGCGCGTGCCGTCCGGCTGGGCCGCCTGCCTGCTCACGCTCGGCGCGACCGCCTACGTGATCGAGTCGGCGCAGCCGATCGCGATGCTCTCGCTGGCCCAGGCGCCGTGGGTCGTGCCGCTGCGCCTGCTGTCGATGTCGACGCCGGCGCTGTTCTGGCTGTTCTCCGCCGCCTGCTTCGACGACGAGTTCCAGCCCTCGTGGTGGCTGGCCGTGCCGTGGCTGGCCGCGGTGATCGTCGGAGCGCTCTGCCTGTTCATCGGCAACAAGTACCTGTGGTGGATCTACAGCGCGCTGTCGCTGGTCTATGTCGGCCTGGCGGTGTGGCAGGCCGCGATCGGGCGCAGCACCGACCTGATCGAACCGCGCCGCCGCTTCCGGCTGCTGATGATCGGGCTGGTCGCGCTGTATGTCGTCGTCCTGGTCGTGGTCAATCTGCGCCAGGTCAGGATCGACAGCCCCGCCGGCCGAAGCCTCGAATCCTTCGGATTGCTGTTCCTGGCCGCGCAGCTCACCGTATTGCGGCTGACCCTGCGCAGCGTGCCGCAGATGGCGGCGCTGGGCGGATCGACCGGCGCAGCACCAGCCCCATCCGTCGTGGCACCTCCCGTTGAACCACCCGAGCCCGGACCCGCCGACGCAGCCCTGCTCGCCCAGCTCACCCGCCTGATGGACCAGGACCGGTGTTACCGGGAGGATGGGTTCAGCATCGCAACCCTGGCCGGGCGGATGGCGATCCCCGAATACCGGCTGCGCCGGCTGATCAACCAGCAGCTCGGCCATCGCAACTTCACTGCCTTCGTCAACGGCTACCGGCTGGCCGAGGCGGAGGCCGCGCTGGCCGATCCGGCGCAGGACGATGTGCCGATCCTGACCATCGCGCTGGATGCCGGCTTCCAGTCGATCGGGCCCTTCAACCGCGCCTTCAAGGCCCGGACCGGACTGACGCCGAGCGAGTTCCGGCGCTCCCGAGGCCGGCCGGGGAGTTGAATTCTCTGGCCAATTTCGGAATCGGCCAGCCGGGAACCAAACGCGGCGAGATGGCACGGGATCAGCGGCCTAGAGGAAGGGGGTCACCAACACGGTTTTCGAGGGATCTCCATGCCTGCCGTGCTCCAGGATTTCGCCCGTCTGCTGATCTACGCCATCCCCGCCCTGATCCTCATCGCCGCTGCCGAGGGCGCGTACCTGGCCTTCGTACGCAAGGAAGCTTACGACTGGCGCGCCGCCCTGGCGTCATTGGCCGACTTCCTGCTGCGCGAGTTCCTGGTCCGTACCATCCTGCCATTCGCTCTGGCGACGCCCCTGATCGTGTGGGCCTGGCAGCATCGTCTGACGACGGTACGGCTCGACACGGTCACGGCCTTCGTCCTGCTCTTCCTGGGCCAGGAGTTCTGCTACTACTGGTTCCACCGCGCCAGCCACCGCGTGCGCTGGTTCTGGGCGACGCATGCCGTGCATCACTCGCCCGAGCAGCTCAACCTCGCCGCCTCCTACCGCTTCGGCCAGACCGGCCGGCTGACCGGCACCTCGCTCTTCTACGTGCCGCTGATCTGGCTGGGCTTTCCGCCGGCCGCGGTGTTCCTGACCCTGTCGCTGAACCTGCTGTATCAGTTCTGGCTGCACACGACCTGGATCCCGAAGCTGGGCTGGTTCGAGTACATCTTCAACACGCCCTCGCATCACCGCGTGCATCACGCCTCGAACCCGGAATACCTCGACGCCAATTACGGCGGCGTGCTGATCATCTTCGACCGGCTGTTCGGCACCTTCATCGAGGAGCGCGCCGACCTGCCCTGCCGCTACGGCCTGGTGAAGCCGCTGAAGTCCTACAATCCGATCTGGATCGCCTTCCACGACTGGGTGGCGATGGCCCGCGACCTGTGGCAGGCGACGTCATGGCGCGCGCGCTTCATGCACGTCTTCGGCCCGCCGGGCTGGCGTGCCGACGGCACCGGGGCGACGACGGAGAACCTGCGCCGCGGCATCGCCGACGCCGCCATGGGTGACTAGAGACAAGGCAGCACCGAGCGCGTCCCGCCACCTGCGCACACAGCCTCGCAGCGGATAGCCTGTTCCAAAGGCGATCCGCCTGCTTTTTCCGCTGGCATAGCAATTGCTCGCCGCTTCCCCCGACGGACAAGACTGGGGAAGCGGCATGTCGACCTTCGACGATCCATTCAACGCCGAAGCCGCGCTTTCGCGCCGCGGCTGCGCCTGCGGCCGGCACGGTTCGGCCGCGGAGCATGACGCCGCGATCGCCGAAGAGGCGCGGCTCGACCGGGTCGTCGATGCCGCGGTGGTGCGTGCGCTGTTCCCCGAGGATGCGACACGGCGTGCCTTCCTGCGCGGCGTCGGCACCACCACCGCGATGGCGGCGATCGCCAGCCTCTTCCCGCTGGCCACCGCGCGCGATGTCTTCGCGCAAGGCGCCGGCGCGCCGGAGAAGAAGGATCTGAAGGTCGGCTTCATCCCCATCACCTGCGCCACGCCGATCATCATGGCGCATCCTATGGGTTTCTATGCCAAGCAGGGGCTGAACGTCGAAGTGGTGAAGACCGCCGGCTGGGCGGTGATCCGCGACAAGACGCTGAACAAGGAATACGACGCCGCGCACATGCTGTCACCGATGCCGCTGGCGATCACCATCGGCGCCGGCTCGGCGGCGCAGCCCTACACCATGCCGGCGGTCGAGAACATCAACGGCCAGGCGATCACGCTGGCGGTCAAGCACAAGGACAAGCGCGATCCCAAGAGCTGGAAGGGCTTCAAGTTCGCGGTGCCCTTCGACTACTCGATGCACAACTACCTGCTGCGCTACTACGTGGCCGAGCACGGGCTGGATCCCGACACCGACATCCAGATCCGCGCCGTGCCGCCGCCGGAGATGGTCGCCAACCTGCGCGCCGACAACATCGACGGCTTCCTGGCGCCCGATCCGGTGAACCAGCGCGCCGTGTTCGACGGCGTCGGCTTCATCCACACGCTGTCCAAGGAGATCTGGAACGGCCATCCCTGCTGCGCCTTCGCCGCCAGCAAGGCTTTCGTCACCGAGACGCCCAACACCTACGCCGCGCTGCTCAAGGCGATCATCGAGGCCACCGCCTTCGCGTCCAAGGCAGAGAACCGCAAGCAGATCGCCGAGGCCATCGCGCCACAGAACTACCTCAACCAGCCGGTGACCGTGGTCGAGCAGGTGCTGACCGGCACCTATGCCGACGGGCTGGGCGGCGTGAAGCGTGATCCCAACCGCATCGATTTCGATCCCTTCCCGTGGGAGCAGTTCGCCGTGTGGATCCTCACCCAGATGAAGCGCTGGGGCCAGATCAAGGGCGACGTCGACTACGCCAGGGTGGCGAAGGAGGTCTTTCTGGCCACCGACGCGGCCAAGCTGATGAAGGAGGCCGGTCTCACGCCGCCCGACCCGTCGAGCAAGACGATCGTGGTGATGGGCAAGCCGTTCGACGCCTCGAAGCCCGACGACTACGTCAAGAGCTTCGCCATCAAGCGGAGCTGATCGGCGTGGGCAGGCTCTATCAGTCGCTGGGCCTGCGTTCGGCGCTGCTGTCGCTCGTCCTGCTCGCCGTGGTGGTCGCGGCGTGGCAGGCGGCGGTGGGTGGCGGCGCGAGCGGCCCGGCGGTCGATCCGGAATATGCCAAGCTCGTGGGCCAGGCCGCGGCCGGCGGCAAGAAGCAGGGCATGCCCGGCCCGGCCGAGGTCGGCGCGACGCTCTGGAAGCACCTCACCGATCCGTTCTACGTGCGCGGTACCAACGACCAGGGCATCGGCATTCAGCTCGCCTACTCTCTCGGCCGCGTGCTGCTGGGCTATGTCCTCGCCGCCGCCTTTGCCATTCCGCTGGGCTTCCTGATCGGCATGTCGCCGCTGCTCTATCGCGCGCTCGATCCGTACATCCAGGTGCTCAAGCCGGTCTCGCCGCTCGCCTGGATGCCGCTGGCGCTCTACACCATCAAGGACAGCGCGATCTCCTCGATCTTCGTGATCTTCATCTGCTCGGTGTGGCCGATGCTGATCAACACCGCCTTCGGCGTGATGTCGGTGCGCAAGGAATGGCTCAACGTCGCGCGCACGCTCGAGGTCTCGCCGCTGCGCAAGGCCTTCACCGTGATCCTGCCCGCCGCCGCGCCCACCATCATGACCGGCATGCGCATCTCCATCGGCATCGCCTGGCTGGTGATCGTCGCCGCCGAGATGCTCGTGGGCGGCACCGGCATCGGCTACTTCGTGTGGAACGAGTGGAACAACCTGTCGATCAGCAACATCCTCACCGCCATCCTGCTGATCGGCGTCGTCGGCCTGGTGCTCGACCAGCTGCTGGCCTGGCTCGCCCGCCTCGTGACCTATCCGGAATGAGGCGATGAGCGGCGCGCACCTGATCAGCGTCGAAGGCTTGGCCCGGCGCTTCCCCGCCCCGTCAGGCGGCACGCCGACCACGGTGTTCGAGGATCTGTGGTTCACCATGGATCGCGGCGAGTTCGTCTGCGTCATCGGCCATTCCGGCTGCGGCAAGACGACGATCCTCAACGCGCTGGCGGGGCTGGAGGCGCCCAGCGACGGCGTGATCATCGCCGACGGCGTCGAGGTGACCGGCCCCAGCCTCGACCGTGCGGTGATCTTCCAGAGCCACGCGCTGATGCCGTGGATGACGGT
>CAYNOF010000842.1:0-3561 GCA_964398335.1 uncultured Rhizobiaceae bacterium | reverse complement strand
TGACCCAGATCCGCGCCGACAAGGTGCGTGGCCTGGGCGTGACAGGTGCAACGCGCACCAAGGTCGCGCCCGATCTGCCGGCGATCGCCGAGGTCGTGCCGGGATACGAGCTGACCTACTGGCTGGCCGTCTTCGCACCATCAGCGACGCCGGCACCGATCCAGCAGAAGCTCTACGAGCTGGTCGCCGAGGCGATGAAGGACGAGAAAACAGGCCAGGCCATGACGCAGGGGCGCATGGACGTGTCGGTCCTGGGCCTGCAGCAGTTCGATGCCTTCGTGAAGGCCGAGACCGCGAAGTGGGCCAAGATGATCAAGGACGCCGGCATCGAGCCGGAGTGATCAACGGGACCGTACCGCCGGCTCTTCGCTTGAAGCCGGCGGTCCCGGTCTCGCCTTCACGACCCGCAGCAGCCGCTCTTCTTCTGAGCGCCTTCGTACTCGTCGTGCAGCTTGATCCAGCTCATGACGCCCTTGCCCTCGTTGCGGCCCTTGGGCGTGAGGTCGAGCCACATGAAGGCACCCATCGTCATCTCGTCGCCGCGGTGATAGGTCGAGTAGGTGTGGAACACCTCGCCGGCCCCGTTGCGGGCGAAGATGCTGACGCCATGCATGTCCTCGCTGTTCTCGATCACCGTGCCGTAGTTGTAGATCGCGCGGCCGGCCTCGATGTCTTCCTTGCGGAACGAGACGCCGAAATCGTAGTTGAAGTCGCTGCCGTGCGAGCTGACCCATGGGAAGGTCCAGCCCATGCGCTGCCTGACCTGCTCGATGCGCGTCAGCGGCGCGCGGGAGATCGCAGCGAAGGCGAGGTCGGCGTGCTCGAAATGCTGGCGCGCGGCGTCGATGTGGTCGGCGATGAAGCTGCAGCCCGGGCACTGGTGGTCCGAGCCCGGCGCCAGCATGAAGTGGTAGACCGCAAGCTGGCTGCGCTTGCCGAACAGGTCGGACAGGCCGCAGGCGCCCTTCGGCCCTTCGAACACGTAGGGCTTGTCGATCTTTACCCAGGGCAGCGCCCGCCGTTCGGCACGCAGCGCATCGAGCGCATGGGTCATCTCGCGTTCGCGGGCAAGCAGTGCCTTGCGCGCCGTCAGCCATTCCTCGCGGGTCGCGGTCGGATACGTTGTCATCGGCTTCACTCCATCAGCGGGTGCGGGGTGCACGCGACAGAGATAGGGCCCGGCCGGCCAAGGGCGGGAGTGACAAGTGTGACGCGATATCGGCAGAGCCCGCGCGGCGCCGGTTGATCGGCCGCTGCATCTGATGTGAACTGGGGCATCCGGCTTCAAGGAGCCTCGAGCATGCGTGCCATCGTCGCGATCGCTGTCGCTTCCCTGATGGCGCTGGTCGTACCGCCGGCGGCGCTGGCGCAGGATTACGAGCAGCACTGGCGCCGGTGTACCGGCAAGGAGAGCGTCGGACCGGACGAGCGCATCCGCTCGTGCACGATCGTCATCGAATCCGGCCGCGAGAACCAGATCGGCACGGCCACCGCGTTTCACAACAGGGGCGTCGGCTACGAGCAGAAAAGGCAGTGGCCGCAGGCGATCGAGCAGTTCAGTGAGGCGATCAGGCGCAACCCGCCCAATGTCCTGGCGCTGATCGGCCGCGGCTACGCCTATGTGAACAGCGGCAAGGCCGACCTCGCCATCGCCGACTACGATGCTGCGCTGCGCGTGCAGCCGAACAACGCCTTCGCGCTGATGCGGCGCGGCGGCGCCTATGCCGCGAAGCAGGATCACAAGCGCGCGATCCAGGACTACGACAGGGCGCTGCAGATCGACCCGTCGTTCGTCCTCGCCTGGACCAACCGCGCCGCGGCCTATTTCAACACCGGCGATCACGCCGCGGCGCTGCGCGACTACACCGAAGCCAACCGTCTGGCGCCCGGCAATCCGAGCGCGCTGTCCGGCATCTGCATCGCGGGCGCGATTCTCGGCCGGCTCGAACAGGCGATGGACGCTTGCGAGAAGACCCTGCGCCTGACCCCGCGCAATCCCCAGGCGGTCTACAGCCGCGCCATCATCCATCTCAAGGCAGGTCGCCTCGACGAGGCGATCGCCGGTTTCACCGATGCCCTGTCGATCGAGCAGTACGCGCCGATGTTCTATGGTCGCGGCGTGGCAAAGGCACGCAAAGGCGACGTCGAGGGGTCACGCGCCGATTTCGCGTCGGCCCGCTTCATGCAGCCCGACATCGACCGGGAGATGTCGCACTACGGCTTCTAGTCCGCCGTGTGATTCAGCCTTGCCGGCCGGTCATCAGCTTCAGCCACGGTGACAGGTGGAAGGCGCTCATCAGCAGATACATCGCGGTCATGCCGGTCAGTGGCGACGCAGAGGCGCAGAGCATGTCCGGTGCGCCCGGCAACGCATTCACGAGCGCCATCACGGCAAAAGTCGGCGCAGCCGCCAGCGACAGCCAGTTGGCCTCGTGCCATACGGTCCTGACGTTCATGTTGGCCTCCTTGGCGGACTTGCCGCGCGGGATGCACCTAGACGCGGGTCGGGGAGGAATGGGAGTGACATCGGTGGCGGGATTCCGATGGACTCATTGATCACGGCAGCGGCGCGCGCGCTCGCCACGGGCGATGCGCTGGGCGCGCTCAAGCGCGTCGCCCTGCGCGACGACGCGCCGGCGCTGGCGCTGCGCGGCATCGCCATGGCCCAGCTCGGCGACCTGGCGCGCGCCCAGGTCCTGCTGAAGCGCGCCGCGCGCGCCTTCGGCGCCAGGGAAGCGGTGGCCCGCGCCCGCTGCATCGTCGCCGAGGCCGAGATCGCGCTGGTGTCGCGCGACCTGGGCTGGCCGGAGAAGACGCTCGCGGCGGCACGCATATCGCTCGAGGCCGAGGGTGACCGCATCAATGCCGCGCACGCCCGCACCCTGGAGATCCGCCGCCTGTTGCTGATCGGCCGCCTCGACGAGGCCGAACAGGCGCTGGCCGGGTTCGATCCCGGCAGCCTGCCACCGACGCTGCGCGCCGCGCACGAGCTGGCGGTCGCAGGCATCGCCATCCGGCGCTTGCGCACCGAAGCGGCGCGCACCGCGCTGGCGCGGGCGCGCGAGGCTGCCCAGATGGCGCGTGTGCCGGCACTGATGGCGGAAGTCGACAACGCCGCGCGCGTCCTCGACATGCCCGCGGCGCGCCTGATCGCGCGCGGCGCGGAACGGCCGCTGATGCTCGACGAAGTCGAGGCACTGCTGGCATCGGACACGCTGGTCGTTGACGCCTGCCGCCACGTCGTACGCAAGGGCGACGTGGTCGTCTCGCTGGCGAGGCGCCCGGTGCTGTTCGCGCTTGCCCGCGCACTGGCCGAAGCCTGGCCCGGCGACGTGTCGAGAGCGGCGCTGCTGGCACGGGCGTTTCGCGCGAAGCACGCCGACGAGTCGCATCGCGCGCGCTTGCGCGTCGAGATCGGCCGTTTGCGTGCGGCGCTGAAGGCGCTGGCCGAGTTGAGCGCGACGCCTGAGGGTTTCGCGCTCACGCCGCGTCAGGTGCGTGAGATCGTCGTGCTGGCGCCGCCGGTGGAGGACCGCCACGCGGCGGTGCTCGCCTTCCTCG
>CAYNOF010000841.1:0-2589 GCA_964398335.1 uncultured Rhizobiaceae bacterium | reverse complement strand
CTGGCGACCTTCCTGGTGCCCAACTTCATCCTGGTGATGCGCGTGAGCGTGCTGGAGATGGCGCGCGAGCAGTTCGTGATCACCGCCCGGGCCCGCGGCGCCGGACCGGCGCGCACGCTGTGGCTGCACGTGCTGCCCAACGCGATCAATCCGGTGGTCAGCCTGGTCGGCCTGCAACTCGGGCGCATGATGGGCGGCGCGGTGGTCACCGAGTCGATCTTCGCCTGGCCCGGCGTCGGCCGCCTGATGGTGAGCGCCATCTTCCAGCGCGACGTGCCGATCGTGATCGCCGCCGTCTTCATCGTCGCGCTGACCATCGTGCTCGCCAACCTGCTCGTCGATCTCGTGCAGGCCGCGATCGACCCGCGCATCCGGCTGCGGTGACGCGATGCGGTGGTTCGGCCCGCGCCTGAAGATCCAGATCGGCGCCGTGCTGGTGCTGGGCATGTGCCTCACGGCCCTCTTCGCGCCGTTGCTGGCGCCGCACGATCCTTATGCGCAGAACCTGATGTTGCGGCTGCGGCCGCCGGTGTGGGAAGACCGAGGCACCTGGACCTATCCGCTGGGCACCGACAATTTCGGCCGCGATCTGCTGTCGCGCCTGATCTACGGCTCGCGGCTGTCCATCGTCGTCGGCCTGATGGCGATGATGGTGGCGCTGTCGTTCGGCACGACACTGGGCCTGGTCGCGGGCTATGTCGGCGGTCGCACCGAGCAGGCCATCATGCGCTTCGCCGACGGCTACCAGGCGATCCCCGAGATCCTGCTGGCCATCGTCGTCGTCGCCGTGTTCGGCGGCGGTGTGACGGTGCTGATCCTGGTGCTGGGCTTCGCCGGCTGGGAGAGCTACACGCGCGTCGCCTTCAACCTGACGCGCTCGCTGCGCGAACGGCCCTTCGTCGAGGCGGCGGTGGCGTCGGGGGCGGGCGGCCGCTACGTCATGTGGCGGCATATCCTGCCGCAGATGTCGCCGGTGCTGACGGTGATCGCCACCCTGCAGGTGGGCCAGCTCATCCTGCAGGAGACGGCGCTCAGCTTCCTCGGGCTTGGCCTGCCGCCGCCGACCGCGACCTGGGGCAATATCCTGGCCGAGGGCCGGGACCGGCTGCTGGTCGCGCCGTGGATCGCCAACCTGGCCGGCATCGCCATCGTGCTGCTGGTGCTGGGCGTCAACCTGCTGGGCAACGGCCTGCGCGAGACGCTCGATCCGCGTCGGGTGGACCGGCGATGAAGAACAAGAGGGAGAGGAAATGCATCGCGGGCCCGTTCCTGCCTATTACAGGATCCACCAGGTGCTGACCGAACGCATCGCCACCGGCACCTACAAGCGCGGCTCGCAGCTGCCGACGGACGGCGAGCTGATGGCGGAGTTCGACGTCAGCCGTCACACCGCGCGCACGGCCGTCGAGATGCTGGTCTCGGCACGGCTGGTGCAGCGCTTTCCGGGCCGCGGCACCTTCGTGCTGGAGAGCGATCCCATCAGCCCGGACTGGAGCGCCCGCGCGCTCGAGGATCTGCGGATCGACGATCCCGATGCGCGCTTCGAGCTGCACGGCATCGAGCATCTGCCGCCGCACGGCGACGCGCGTGTGGCCGCTTTGCTGCAGGTGCCGTCCGGTCAGCGCATCCTGCGCTTCTGTTGGAGCCGCGTGCGGCCGACCGGGCCGATCGCCTTCTGCGCCGCGCATCTGCCGGAGGCGCTGGCGGCGCGATTGCCGCCGGACATGGCCGAGCAGATGCATTCGGCGCACGTCATCCCGCTGATCGAGAAATATTGCGGCGTGCAGGCTTTCCGCGTGCAGCAGGCCGCCTCGGCGATCGCTGCCGATGCTCATCTCGCGCGGCGCCTGCAGGTCGAGCCTGGCGCGCCGCTGCTGCTGCTGCAGCGGACCTATTTCGATGTCCAGGGCACGGCGGTCTACTACTCGGACCTCTACGTCCGCTCGGACCGCTTCGTCCACAAGATCGAGCTTTTCCGCCATCGCCAGCAGATGGAACTGGCGCGTCCCAAGCCAAGCACCGATTCGAAAGCGAGGTCGCCGTCATGAAGAAGCCATTCCATCTCGCCTGGTTCCTGTCGCAGGGCTACGGCCCCAAGAGCTGGCGCAGCGAGTTTCCCGGCAGTGATCTCAATCGCTGGATGATGCCGGACCTGTTCGTCGACCTGGCGAAGGGCATGGACCGCGCTTGCTTCGACTACATGATCATCGAGGATTCCTCGAATGTGCCCTACACCTACCAGGGCTCGCACAATGCCTACCTGCAGTACGCCGCGAGCGCACCCAAGCTCGATCCGGCGGTGCTGGTTCCCTATCTCGCTTCGGCGACGAAGAGCCTCGGCATCGTGCCGACGCTGTCGGTGTCGGAGTATCCGCCCTACCTGCTGGCGCGGCTGGTGAACTCGCTCGACCACACGACGGAAGGGCGCGTCGGCTGGAACTGCGTCACTGGCAGCAACGACGGCGCGGCGCAGAACTACGGCCACGACAAGCACCGCCCGCACGACGAGCGCTACGACGTCGCCGACGAATTCTGCGAAGTGGTGACCAAGCTGTGGGAGGCGTGGGAACCCGACGCCGTCGTGCTCGA
>CAYNOF010000840.1:0-3938 GCA_964398335.1 uncultured Rhizobiaceae bacterium | reverse complement strand
CCGCCGCCGGGCACGGCCTGCGTGCTCACGCCCAGCGGCTTGTACGGTGCGATTTTGATGATGCCGGCCATTCGCGTCCTGCTCTCGATGGGCACGGCGTGGCGCCGTGGAATGGGCGCCTGTTTCACCGTGCCGCCCGGGACGGACTTTAAGGCCGGATGAGCGAAATGAAGATTTCCGCCCCTACGAATGTCGCGAAGGCTGCTTCTGTCCTACGGAGAGAAGGACTGCAGGTGCCCGCTCCGCTGACCTGACCCGCTCTCTGAGGTCAGTTCGGGAATACCTCGATGCCTAGCGTGATGCCTAGCTCAGCCATGAGCGCCAGAAGCGATGGCGGAATTTCGTCACCGTTATTCACTCGACCGGTCAGATAAAGATAGATGTCGACCTTTCCGCCCGATGCGATGTGGTCGCGTACGGTGGCTTCAGCCTGCCTGAGGAGTTCCACGGCCCTGTTGAGTTGAGCGCCGAATCCGTCGTGGTGCTCGAATCTCAGACCAGCGGACCAGTAGCTGTCCTTGTTGATGATCGCCGTTGGCGGGCCAAATGGCGCATGCCAAGGCTCGCCAACCAGCCACGTCGTGGAGGGCGTGAGGCCCAGTACCTCCGACAAGAATTGCAGATCCCGCGTCGGATGACTGAAGCGAAGCAACACTTCACCTCGATCCATTTCAACAATCTCCTGCATCGTGAAGCATTGACCTGAAGAAACTATCGCTGCGGATCCGGGTCTTCGCCCGGGCCTCGGCGCTTGCTGCGTTCGCGGTCCTGGCCGGATAACCCCTTGGGACGTCCTGATCCAGTGAAGTAACGGGCGGGCCCGTGGTTGGTGTACGTGCTGTCAGGGTGCTTGAGCCAGCGTCGCCATCTCGCGCGACTTCGTCTCGCGGTAGGCATCGAGTACCGCTGGCGCTCGCGTCATCTCAGTCGCCAGTTCGTCGACCAGCGCCGGGTTTGGGGCGGGCTCGGTGCCAGCGGCGTTGTGGTCGAGGCGTGTCTCGATGGCTTGGCGGCGTTCAACGTCGAGCGCTACCCACTCATGCACCGGGATTTGCGATGGATCGGTCAGGCCGTTCTTCAGCACGCGTGCAAGCACCTGCTCGGCCAGGGTGCGGGCACGTGCGTTGTCGGCCGCGGCCGCGCTGTCGAGGCGGCGGATCGTGGCCGCGCGGACGGCGGGCTCGGCGACCGCTTCGGCCTGCTGCAACCGCCACTGCGGCGTCGATTGCTCGCCGTCGGGCGGCGCGGCGTTCAGGATCTCGATGCTCGCTGCCGACACACGCTCGCAAGCTTGTGCTTCGGTCAGAAGCGCGTCGAGCGCGGCGCGGTCGTGATCCTCGAGCGCCGCCGCGTAGCGAGTGCGCACGCTCCGCGCACGTTCGGGATCACGATGAACCGCGGCGCCGATCGCCGAGACCTGTGCGCTTCACTGCCCGCTTTCTACTGGGAAGTATCGATAATGGGTTCTCGGTCATTCGCCAGAAGCCTTCTTACCGTCGCGCCAGCGGTCAAGGCGGGCGGCTGCCAATTCGGCCCTCTCCCGGAACTCCTTTTCGTTCACGTAGAATGTCGGCCGTTCGGCAATGAGCGCTGGATTCGACGTCAGAGCATCTGTGTCGACGAACAGGTCGTTCAAGATATCGTACAGCGCGGGCTCGAACATCGTGTCGTCGGCGAGGAAAGCCTCGTCGTACTGTCGGCAAAACTCCTCGGTGGAAAGTCTGCCATCGATATATGAGTCGAGAAGCTTCTTGTATCGATCACTTGGATTGGTCATCGGCCTGCTCATGCTGTCGTCTCCGGCGTGTGGATCAGGATCGATAGGCCTGTTCATCGATCAAGTTTTTCAGAGCAAGCTTTCCTGCGCGCAAGCTTCCACTGCTGACTTCCACACTCGTAGTGGCGGCTTGATTGTGACGGGCTCGCATTCAGCGACATGGAGACTAGGGGTAAGCCGGCGCGCGTGGTCCCGCTATCGATCACCTCTACTGAAGTGGAGGCAAAGCCTCCCAACGGAGAAAGACAAACTTTCCCGATTTTGGAATCTGCGCGGGAAAATCGACTCGATGCACCGTGTGAGTGACGGTGTGCGTCTCCGGGAAGCCCGCCAGCACCTCGGTATCGACGATCGCCATTGTCTCTCGGTCCTCGTCGGTAACTTCGCCATCGAAATAGGCGTCAAAGTGGATGCTCGACTGATCCCACCTTGCAGTAATCGCCCGCAGATTGGCTGCAATCGCGCCGAGTAGCGCATCTTGAATCGCCAGCAGCACATCAGTCGCTCGTTCATCTGTCATTTCTCGACTCCGTTGGTTGGATTCATGGCGCCGCTGGCACGATGTGCACGGTACCATCCTGTGCGTAGTGAATAATGCCCTTTTGGGTCGGCGCGCCGTTGTATCTTCCGATACGCTCGCCGAAGTCCACGCGCTCCCGGAAACCTGCTTGGCCGCGTGGCACGCTGTTCGCCGGTTGACCAGTTCCGGCGAACTTGTTCACCAGCGCTTGCGGATCGGTATGGGTGAACTCGCTGCGGCCTTGCTTGAAGTAGTGATGGTTTGGATCGTGCTTCGCCTGTTGGCCTTTGTTGACTGAAGGTCTTCCGGTCGAGACTGAGCTCCAGTCCTTGCCATAGTCTCGCCCCCAAGGCTCCGGTGGCGTTCTCGACGGGCGCGATGCTGGCGGTGGTGCCCCCGGTTGACCGGGCTGGGGCTGTTGCCCGGGCGTCGGTGCTGGCGGCGGCGGACCCGGTGGTGGCGGGGGCGGCGGAGTCGATGACGGTTTCGTCGACGGAGGCTTAACCGGATCGGATGAGGGCTCCGACGATTCGTCATCCTCATCATCTGGTTCCTCGGAAGGCGAGATTTGTGCCGGGGGCGAGAGCGGGCGCGCCGCCTGCATTTGCTGGAGGATGCCGTTCATGAACAGCCAGATCATGAACAGCGTGAGCTCATCGAGGACTTGTCCCGGGAGCTTGGCCACGCGGCGGGCCGTTTCCGGGTCCAGGCTTGGCGTCACGATGCTGGGCGCTGGCGGCGATTGCGAGGGCGCCATCCTGTTGGTCTGAGATTGCAGGATGGCATTGAGCATCAACAGAAACATCATGTGCAGCTTGGGATCGCCGATGAACGGCGGCCCGATTGGCACTGTCAGCGACTGCGGTGCTGGCGGCGCGATCCTGCCGCTCGGCAAATGGAGCGCGGGGGTGTGCCTGTACAGCCAGGTCGCGAACCGCGTGAGCTCATCGATGACTTGCGCGCCGAGCTCGGCGGTTCGCGGGCTGACGGGGAAGGCGAGGTTGTGTGCCGACGCGTCCGGCAGGCTACGTTTCACCATTTCGCGCAAGGCCGCGTCGTCGGGGGACTTGCCGGTGAGTTTGCGGGCCGTGTCGATCTCCTCGACCAGCGCCGAGCGCAGAGGCACAGCTGATGCTGATGGCGACGGCTCATCGCTGTCGCGAGCGGGGTTGGCCGCCGGCAACATCTGCCGCGCGATCTGAAAGCCACGCTTGATGGCGTAGACCACGTCCTCGGTCGTGGGATCATTGCGGCTCAAGCCGGCTTGCCAGTCGCGGAAGCGTTGCCATTGCAACAGCGGCAGGTGTGCGATCTGAGGGACGAGATCGCGGCGTGTGAAGTCGTGCGGCACCTGCGTCATCTCAGTCGCCAGGTCGTCGACCAGCATCGGATTCGGGGCGGGCTCGGTACCGGCGGCGTTGTGGTCGAGGCGTGTCTCGATGGCCTGGCGGCGTTCGGCGTCGAGCGCTACCCACTCACGCACCGGGATCTGCGATGGATCGGTCAGGCCGTTCTTCAGCACGCTTGCCAGCACTTCCTCGCCCAGGGCGCGGGCGCGCGCCTCGTCGGCCGCGGCAGCGCTGTCGAGGCGACGGATCGTGGCCGCGCGCACGGCGGGCTCGACGATCGCTTCGGCCCGCT